>JACMIS010000415.1 GCA_014381035.1 Armatimonadota bacterium | reverse complement strand
GTGCCACCTGTCGCGAGCGTCGTCAGGGCGATGTCAACAACATCGTCGCCGAGACGCCGCCCGTTGGGCCAGCCCCCCAGGTTTCCGTTGCTCGCCGCATCACCGCCGTAGCCGGACAGTCGGCTGAATCCGCCCGTCCCCGCGAGACGAACCGGGTCGGTTGTTGTATCAACGCGCAACACATCGGGCATGAACACCGCCGCCAGGTCGTTGCGGTTAGTCGTGTCGAGCGGGCCTTCCGCGAGCGCGGTCAGTTGCGGCGTATACAGGGCGTTGATCAGCACGCCGACTTCCGGGTTCAGCGCGTAGGTCGCATACCGGGCAAGATCCTGCGTCGGGCTGTCCCGGTTGTAGTTATCCTTGTCCTGCAGCGCGACGAATACCTCGTTGAAGAGCGGGTTGCCCATTCGGTTGACCTGGATCCAGGGACCTGAACCGACAGGATCGGCGGTCGCGGAGCGCAGGGTGACACGGCGTCGGCTCACCGAAGCGTAGACGCCGACCCCGTTGGTCTGGGTAATCGTCGGGAACGCGGGCGCGGCAAAAATCGCCGTGTACTGCGACGGTGTCAGGTCCGAGATAGGGATCTGGATCGCGAATGCCAGCACGTTGAAGCCTTTAAAACCGTCCACGCCGCCACCGGCTTGCCCGAACGTGTTCGTCGCCCCGCCGGTCGGGATCAGGATGCGCGGGTTCAGGAAGTCGAAGATGCCGGGGGTGTCCGCGAAGAAACCATCTTCGCGGGGACCGCAGAAAACAGATTCACCGGTGGTCAGTGTTTGAATCGCGTCGCGGGTGTAGTTGTCCAATGCACCGAGTGTCGTCTGTCCCGAGATGGCAAGACCGTTCGCATCGTTGTAGTTGGGTGTGGTTCCCAGACCGACGTTGGGCGGCGGGGTAATCAAGCCGGTTCCCACCAGTTGCGATGCGTTGGTGAGCGTGTTGACGCGGGTCACGGAATAGGTTTGTCGATAGTTGCGCGATGGCGCATTGTTATCGGCAAGTGCGCCAAACTGGTCGCCATTCGCCCCGCCACGTCCATACGAAAGGATCGTGTTGCCGAAGGTCACGGCTTTGACACTGCTGAATTCGAAATCATAGCGGCGAAGGGTTGCGCCGGTCGAGGGGTTGGCGATATGGATGCTATAGCGGGCGTCATCGCTGAACTTTTCGTACATCACACCGTCACCGGGTTCGGAAAACGGGCGAACATGGACGATCACGTTGAGCACATTACCGTTGGGACCGGCACCGACGAACGCGTAAACGTCGGTCAGGTTGGCTTGCGGGTCGAGTTTGATCAACGGTGCGTCGCTGTGGCTGGCGGCGCGGGCGGATTGCGGTACGATAGCGGTTGACGCAAAAGCGGCAAGGCTGGCGGCGGCAAGGGCGGCGATTCGGAAAGCACGTTTCATAAGAAAAAACCTTTCTGGGAATCAAAGATTAGAGTCGGGCAACATTGCGGCGACGGACAAGAACGGTTCCGGCGAAGGCGGACGCGGCAAGTGCGATGAGCGGAAGCGTGCTCGCCTCCGGGACGGTAGTGGCATCGACAGAATTGAACGTCGCAGTCACGCGTTGGTTGTCCACATCGAATGCCTCAACCGAGTCTGGTTCCAACAACAAGTTACTGGTGAGGGTAAAACCGCCCACGGTTGTTCCGTCTGCAAAAGGAGCGACAGCATTCCCGGTGAATACGAGTGAACCAGAATCGTAACTGAGCAGATATTCCGGGGGAGCAGACTCGCCCGTGATAACCAAAGCCGGTTCTTGCGTTGGGAAAAGCACATTGACCAGGGTCACATCAAAACCACTGGTATTGCTGACCTCGAAACTGTAGAAAAAATCGGCGCCGACCTGATTATAAAATCCGGTCACGAGTACCTGCGCCCGCGAAGCGGACGCGCTTAAAAGCAGTGCACCAATACCGGCAACCACGCCGGCGGCTCTCAACCACGTACCTCCGGATGAAAAGAATGGTTTCATCATGTCCCTTTCTGGAAACGGGACCGGGTAGATTCCCTTTGCCCGCTCGCCATGTATTCAGTATGACTGGAATCGCTCGAAAGTTGGTAGATTGCACCGCACTTACATTAATTTTTTTGATGCAGATGCCCTTCGCGAACGAAGAGCGATCCAGTACCCGCGCAGTCAGCGATCCACGCTGAGCATGTTACGGTATGCCGATTGCTCGTTGCCAGACCGAAAACTGCTCAATGTTTGCTCATGTTTTGTCCGGTCTGCGAAATGTTGCTATCTCGCTTCTTCGGTGGCGGGATGGGGTGTGCCCCATATCCGGTATTGTCTAAACCGGGGACTATCGTGTAAAATTGGAAATAACGGTGATTCCAGTGAAAGGCGGCAGGTGTCAAAACATACGTGCAAGCAAGCATCGGACAGCGTATAGCCGCTACCCGCCGTCAGCAGTTTATCGGGCGTGGGACCGAAAGGGATCTGCTGGATTCGACGCTGATGGCACCAGATCTGCCGTTCAGTTTATTGTACCTGCACGGACCGGGCGGGGTCGGTAAAACCACCCTGTTGCAATCGTTCATCGTGCTATGCGACGCACGCGGGGTCCCCTCCTTTCTGCTCGATGCGCGTAACATAAAGGCGTCCCCTGACGCCTTTATGGATGTCCTGCGCACCGTCCTCAAACTTCCCGCTTCCGAGGACCCGGTCGCCTTTTTACGCACCGTGGCGGAACGGTGTGTGCTGTTTGTGGACACATTCGAGATGCTCGACGGCATGGCGGTGTGGCTGCGCGACGTACTACTGCCCCAGATTTCGGTGAACGTGCTTATCGTGGCGGCAGGTCGCCATCCCCCGGCGACCGCCTGGCCGTTCGATTCCGGATGGCAGGCAGTCTTTCGCGCCGTCCGCCTACAAAATTTCACCCAACCGGAGAGCAAGGCGTATCTTAGGCAACGCAACGTCCCCGTCGGGGCACATGCCGCCGCCTTTCAGTTCACGCATGGACATCCGCTCGCGCTTTCGCTTCTTGCCGATCTGTACGCACAATCCCCGCACACCGGCGACCTGCCGGTATTTTCGCCTGAAGCCGCGCCGCCCGAGGTGATTCACACGTTGCTGAAACGGTTCATGGATGAAACCCCGAGCGGCATCAAGAGGAGCGTGCTAGAGGTGTGCGCATTGGTGCGCGAAACCAATGAAGCTTTATTAGACGCGATTCTATTCCCGCATCGACAGGATGAATCACCCGCCCGGTCTTCCGGCGACGCGGAAGACGCCGGAGCATTGTTTAACTGGTTGCGCGGGCTTTCCTTTATCGCCTCCGGACCGTCCGGACTGTTTCCGCATGACATCGCCCGCGAGGTATTGCTCGCCGACCTGCGCTGGCGCAACCCGGACTGGTACGTGGAACTTCATAGTCGGGCGCGCCTCTACTACACCCGCCAGTTGCAACAAACCAGCAACGCCGAGCATCAAAAGCATCTCCTCTATGACTGTATCTTTTTGCACCGCGACAGCGAGATCGTCCGCACCGCGTTCACGTGGAAAGAGATACCTGCCATAGTCGCCGATTCCCCGCGCCCGGGCGATGCCGCCGCCATTGTCGCGATGGTAGCCACCCATGAGGGGGAGGAGTCGGCGCGTATCGCGGGACACTGGCTGACGGTCCAACCGGAAGCGACGCTGGTATTTCGTGACACTAATGGGAGTGACGAACCGATAGCGTTTTTTTCCATGCTGGCACTGCATGAGATGCCCGCGACGGGCATCACGGTGGACCCTGCCACGCAAACCGCCTGGGACTTCATCGCACGGCACGGGTCGCTCCGCTCGGGCGAGGGGGCGACCTACCTTCGGTTCTGCATGGCGCGGGATACTTACCAGCAAACCTCGCCGCTACAAAGCCTCCTGATCGTTCATGCCCTCCGACACTTTCTGACGCAGGGACACCGCCTCGCGTATACCTTCTTTTGCTGCCGTAGCACGGAAACCTGGCAGTCCCTGTTTCACTACGCCGGGATTTCACGCGTCCCGGCGGAGTTCACGCTGGACGGACACCATTACGGCGTTTTCGGGCACGACTGGCGGTCTACCCCCCTGATGGCATGGATCGCGCGAATGGCGGAGAAAGAGATAGACGCCGACAGCGTCTACCACGCACTGCGAAAGGCAGACTCTGAGGCGCGGGCGTTGCCCCCCACACCAGCGGCACCGCGCCTCGTGCTGGATGCCACACAGTTCACCACCGCAGTACGGGAAGCCTTGCGTGATCTGAACAGCCCCGAGCAGTTAGGGCGTAACCCGTTGCTACGCTCCCGATTGGTCGCACTCCCTCGCTACGGCACCCTATCCGACACCGAGGCACACGTCGCGGCGTTGCGCGCGGTTCTCCAGAGCGCGGCGGAGTCGTTAAACGGACCGAATCCACGTCGGCAACGCGGCTATCGCGCGGTATACCATACCTATCTGGCTCCCGCTTCAACGCAGGAAGAAGCGGCACAACTCCTCGACCTGCCGTTCAGTACCTATCGTCGGCATCTGGCGGAGGGTATAACCGCCGTCACGGAAAATCTCTGGCAGAAAGAGATAGGCGAAACCTGATCCTCGCGGTTACTACTTCTGCATGTCCTTGTATTCTTCGAGCCATGCCATCTGGATCGCTTCCAGTTTGCCTTCGTTCGATTCGTAAACGTCCCCGGCGAAGTCGGGCACTTCCTGAATCATTTTCAACAGGTCGGTAAAGCGCACGGTTAGCGGGTCGATTTCTGGATACTTTTCACTCAAACCAATCGCGATGTCTTCCACATCATTCCACTGTATTTTGGGCATCATCTATTCCTTCGGTGCTATATACTCGGCGACGGCTTTTCCCAGCGTCACGCGGTCCGTGATCCCGAGGAATCGGGTCACTTCCACACCGCCCGCGAAAAACAGGATCGCCGGTACGGAGTGTACCCCAAAACGCGCGGCGGCGGGTAACTCCTGGTCTACGTCGAGCGTGAAAACACGCAATCGTCCGGCAAAGGTTCCGGCGACGGCTTGCAACTCGGGGGCGAGGCGGCGACACGGTCCGCATCGCGCCGTCCAGAACTCGACCAGCACCGGAACCGGCGATTGTAAAACGTCCTCGTCGAACGAATCGGCGTTGATCGCTTCCGGCGCACCCGGCAGATGCGGGATGAACCCCAATTCGTTTCGCCACGGTGCCAGCGTATCGCTCACTGCGTGACGCCTTCCGGCAAGCCGTCCATGAAGTTAATCAGCAGGGAGCCGAGCAGTATCGGGTCTTCCAGATGTGGGAGATGCCCCACCATCGGAATACTGGCATAGGTCGACCCGGCGATCTGTGACACAACACCGCTTTGCAACTCTTCCTCGGTACGTTGTGGGTCTTTCGCGGCTCCGATAACAAGCGTCGTCACGGCGATTTGCGCGGCGAGCGACGCGAAATCCTCGTTTCGCATCGTCTCCAGCCAACCGTTCCACGCGTCCCGCCCGGTACGCAAGCCGTCCTCGGTAAGCATCGCTTCGTCTTTCGCGGAAAGAGGATGCATCGCCCAACCGGCGAGCATTGTACGCGTTTTGCCTGCGTCACCATACGATGCGATCCGCGCCGAAACATCTACCGGCGGCGAGGGTGCGAGTAGCCCCGGTGTTAGAAGTGCCAGTGCGGACAGTTCCGACGGATTTTTGGCGGCGACGATTTGCGCGATCTTGCCGCCCATAGAGTGACCGACAAGCAGATAGTCGCGCAGGTTCAATGCCGTTGTGACCTCGGCAACGTCTTGCGCAAACCGCTCACAAGTATAACCGGTAGCGGGCTTGCCAGAATCACCGAAGCCTCGCAGATCGGGCGCGAAGATATGGAGTGATACCGCAGGCGCGGCGGCAACAATCAGGGTTTCCGCAAGAGACTGCCAGATGCGGCTACTGTTCGGCCAGCCATGCAAGAGCAATACATCCCGGCGCGGTGCCGTATCACTTGCCGCTCCCGTAAACCGGCGCACGGCAATCTTCACCCCATCATCCGTCGTGGCTTCCAAAACGGTCTCTGTCATCATCCGGCACTCTTTCTGGTCACGGCTTCGTAACCACGCCGCCCGTTCGCGTGTTGATAAACTTCACTTTCCCGGTTTCCTTATCCATCAAAACTACTTTCTCACCCGTGTCACGAATTTTCTGCCAGTGCCCGAAATTACTGTCCTTGCTTCCCGACAGCGACGATTCGATACGCGCTAACCGCCGCTCGATACCCCCGAGCCGCGCCAGCACATCGCCCCCGCCTTGCGCGGTCGCCGGAGAAACACAAAACGCGCCCGCGACAAATCCGCTCACGCTCGCTATCACTGCCACGACTGCCACGCCCCATTTTCGATTGCTCATAACCCATCCTTTCGCACCGACCTGCTAATGCACAATCGGCTCGCCGTCCGTAGTTTGCGGTCTGTTTTCGGCGTCCCACTGCCGAAATCCACCCCGCATTGACAGGACCCGCGTGTATCCCATTAGTTGCAATGCGTCGGCGGCGAGTGCGGAACGATTCCCCCCACGGCAGTACAGTACGATCTCGCGGTCGGTATCCGGGACTTCGTCGGCGATGTGGTACTCCAGAATCCCGCGCCCGATGCCACGCGCCCCCGGCAGATGCCCAGCCCGGTATTCGTCCTGTTCGCGAACATCGATCAATACACCGTCCCAGCCCGGGTCAGCGAGACGCGTCTCCACATCCTCTGCCTCTACTTCCCCAATACGCATTTTTGCCTCGTCACTTAATTGCTGAAATGTCTTTTGTAGTGCCATACCGAGTAGTTACATGCCAGTAATCAAGTCTCCTTTTTCTTCTTTTGTTGTCCTTCGCGGACGTTTCCGCGAGTTGG
>JACMIS010000414.1 GCA_014381035.1 Armatimonadota bacterium | reverse complement strand
AGGTTGCCGACCATGCCGTTAAACTCCCTGAGCGTCGTCTGCCATTCGCCGCGCACCCCGTCAACTTCCGCCTGCGCCCCGAACCGCCCGTTCGTGCCCGTCTCCCGCGAAACGCGGCGCACCTCGGACGCGTAAACGGAAAGCATCTCGGTCAGTTCATTAAAGACGAGTGTGGTTTCCGCCTGCTCGGTCCCCGCCACGCCGCCTACGGAAAGGCGCACGGAAAAGTCGCCGTTTCGTAGGGCGGTCAGGGCGGCAAGCAGTTCGGGCGACTCCGTGCCCGGAGTCTTCGTCGGCTCGTTGTTCATGGTGTGTTCAAAATTTCTTTCGCTCGGGGTATAATGATTCCTCCGCCGAAACGGTGAAGACGTGCATTTCCAAACCTCGCTGGACGAATCCACGGAAGTCGCCGGTGTTGACGTGAATCTTCATACCCTCGCTTGCTCGCTTACCAAACCAGCGCGCCGCCGCGAAACCTCTCAGGAAACGTGCGGGATGGAAAACATTGTGTAGCGAACGGAACTCACATGTCGCCATAACGCCAGGTAAGCCCTCTCTCACCGTCCGTTGCTATAGGTCCACGACACCACTATGTCATCGTTTAACGAACCGCAAAGTGCGCGGGCGTTTCACTCGCTTGCCGGACGGGAACCATATTCTCGGCGGCTTCCCCAGTGAGAGTTAGCTGTCGCCGGCGAGAGCAGTGAGCACAGCGGGCAACTACGAAACCCGCTCCAGGCCGTCTCCCAAATGTTGCGAAGATCAATCATCTGGTAACCCCGTCCGATGCAAGAAAGCTACAAGCAAAAAACACGAGACTATGAAGAGTGACACCCTTCCGCACCATCGGCGTGTTCGGTGGCTTTCAAGAAATACCGCAATGACTTTGACGTTGCTGGCGGCATGGCTATTGCCAGTGTCCCAGGTACGGGCGCAGACGCTTCCTCAGGGATGGAAAGAAACGCGTCAGAATAACGTCCGCGTTTTCTTCCCCGGCGATCTAAAGCAAGGCGAGTCAGCGTTCATCCTGATCTTCCCCCCAAATCCGCTCGGCGATCTTTCCCCTAAAGCGTGGCTCGAAAAGCGAGTCGCGAGGATCAATGCCGGGAAGCCCGCGCAGATGAAGGAGACTCGTGAAGCCGGAGACTTCTTATTGACAGGGGGGACCGTCAACGGGAAACCTACCCTGTATATATTGCGGCCTAAGGCGGGGCAAGCCACCCTCTTTATCTACAGCGCGAACACTCAGGAGTTACTGGACCGTTACACAAGCATCGTTACCGGCGTCGTGCGGGACGTGTCCACAACGCCCGACGCAGCGCGGACGTCCAAAGACCCGGTTCCAAACGCGACACCACAGGCTACTCCGCGACCGCGGGTGTTGGCGTTGCCGCGCGCCACGTCCGGCTCGCTACCTGTTGCACCGCTCGGCGGGGCGCGAATATTTATCAAGTATGGTTTGAGTTTCGACACCTACGCACGGGGGACCTTCGACCACCTGATTCTGTTCCCCGACGGCACCGCGTTCGACGATATCCCCGGCGACCCGATGCCGCGCTTCGATGCCGCGACCCTGCGCAGGATGCTGGAACCCCGCTATGTCGGCCGCTGGAAGCAGACGGGAAATACCCTAACTCTAACCTTTCCGAAAAATTCCCGTACGCTGCTGAAGCATCCGCAGGGATGGTGGGACGACAAGCCCCCCGTGAAAACCAATACCAGTTACGACATTTACTATCCGGTACTTATCGCGACGCCCAAGCGGGTCTTAGGCGCGTGGGAAAGTCAGAGTCTGACCACCACCGGAATGATCGGCGGCGACGTTCCGGTGGTGTCCTCGGGTTCCAGTAGCGACCTGCAGTTCCGGGCCGACGGGACTTTCAGCAATGCCCGCAAAAATTTCGCAGGCGCGATCGGCAATGGCACCGGGATTTATCGCGACCGGGATCAAAGCGCGGCGGGCCGCTGGCGGCTCGACGGCCCGCTGCTGACGATGGAAAAGAACGGCGAGCGTAGCGTGAAGGTGGCTTTTATTTTGCCGAACTGGAGCAAGGCAAACTCGGACCTGATGATCGACGGCGACTGGTGGGAGCGCCCCAAAAAGAAAAATTAGGCGGCAAGAACGACCGCGCGCCGAACTCCAGGATGACGTAGTAGGCGGGGCCTTGCCTTTGGTTGCCGACAGTGCGCGAAAGAATCAAAGGAAAGGTTCGGCAATGATTGAAGTGGCGCCTTCGATTCGATCGTTGTTGCGGGAAAATTAAGGGGGCAGACCGATCACTTTACCGTGCGGGTGGCGGCGAGTTTTCCACGCGATTGCGACCGAATCAAAGTGGAACGCCGGCAATTCCGAGTAGTTCTGAGACAAGCACGTATAGCCGGTT
>JACMIS010000413.1 GCA_014381035.1 Armatimonadota bacterium | reverse complement strand
GTGCCGGCGGCGCGAGTCGGATCGGCACCGCGAGGGTGTAGGCGAATTCGCGGGTCAGCGGGACAATCAGGCGCGAGACGAACGGATCTACACGCCCACTGGGCAGCTTGCCCTGTATAATCGGCTTCGCCTTCCCCGCATTGTTCGCGACCGGGGTCGAGGCCGCCGGAAAAACACGCTTCCCGTCGCCGCCGAGACTGGTGGGCACGTTGTCAAACGAAGTGTCGAGACGAATGCGCCCGGGAAATGCCCCGAGTGCCTGCGCCGCCTGTGCTTTCGACGGGTCTACCGCCGGTTTCGCCGCCGGGACGGGCGCAGTCGGTCGTGGCACCGGTGGTGCCGGAGCCTGCTGGACGGGAGCGACGGGCGTATCCGTTGCGACATCCTCAGCATTATTCGCTGGATTCAGGAAATAGAATCCTGCCGCAGCCGCACCGGCGAGTCCGAGCACGACGCCGCCAAGTAGTAACGCGCGCGGCGGACCGGCTTTGACCGGCTTCGCGACCGAGGTCGTGTCAGACAAATTGGGTTCCATAGGTGGTGTTGTCATAATCTATCGCTCCTGCCCGTCTTGTGCACCCGGGGGCGGCGGCGCAAACGTCGGCTGTCCGCCATTTGGACCGTTCGGTCCAAATGAGGGAGGGACACCCGGTGAAAATCCAGGAGGAGCACCAGGGAAACCACCGCCGCCGCCCGGGAAGCCACCGCCACCGGTCGCCGGGGTCGCCTGCTGGATCGCGGGTCCCACCTTATCGAAGTGCGTGATTTCGTAGAGAGTCACCGTGTAGGTGCCGGTCAGCGTCGGCGAGTTCCCCGAAAGGGTCAGACCGTCCACGAGGGCGAGGCGGTCGAATCGGTTCCATCGCTCCGTGTGCTTCAGCACTTGCTCGAAATTGCCCGCAACGGTGACGTTCCCGAGCGGATAGGTGAACACCTTTTGCACCACGGCATTCGGGTCGCCGACCGGCGCGGGAATCGCGATGCTTTCCGACACGACACGCACACTGCGGTCCGCGTACAGGAACTTGAGCACCTTCGGGCCGAGCACACGCAGTTGCTCGTTCCACAGTTGCCGCGTCGCGGTGAATCGGTTGGTGAGGTCGATATTCGGCATCAACGCACGATCATATCGCGCCCACTCACGCTTGGCGACGACGACTTCCTGCCGCGCCTTGACCCGGTCGGCTTTGGCGGGGTTGAGTTTCCCTTCCGCCGTAGCGAGGGCGGTCGTCTGGGCAGCCAGTTTCTCCTCCGCCGCAGTGAACCGTTCATTCATCGGCTTGATCAAGAAGATGAATATACCGGCAACAGCGAGCGTGGTGAGCACCACCAGAATGATCGCTACCTGAAACCATTTAATCTTTGCTAACACGCTTTAAATCCCTTTATCGTCACGACTGCCACTGTAGACTACCGGTCTTCCTCTTGTCCCGTTGCTTCGGAAGGTACGGGCACCCCGGGCGCGGGCGGCACAGCCGGGTTCGCTCCCGGTGCGGCAGGCGTCCCGCCCGCGATCACAGGCGCACCTGTCGGGACGGGTTCGGTGACAACGAGAGCATCGGTGAGGGTGGCGGGCAACAGGGGGCGCTGCAGTGCGCGTAGTAGCGTCGCATTCACCGAGAAACTGAATCCTTGCGCGGACGAAACCCCGGTCGGTTGCTCGAGCGGATTCACGGACGCTTGCGACGGGCGCTGCCATCCGGGAGGTCCCGTTACCGACACCGCCGTCACATCCGGGTTGCCGTAAAAGGTGATCAGATAGCGGGCGAGATTGTCGACCGCAGGAACCGGTCCCGGTCCGGCGGTGACATACCCGGTCATGGCAAGGGTACCTGCATTTACCGCCATGGAGGAGTATTCGACCCGGTTATCGGTATATCGCGCCGCGCGGCGATAGATCTTCTGCACCCACGTATTATAGAAGCGGACATCCTGAACGAACTTCACCCGGTCGCCGATAGGCGCGATCTGGGCACGCAGTTTACTGGATTCCGACTCGATAGCAGCCACTTCGGCCGCCTTCGTGGTCGCTTGCTGTTCCTTGGCGTCGGCACTTTGTTCCATTTCCGTGGTCTGCCCCTGCCGAACCGTGTAGTAGAACAACGATCCCGCGACGGCAGCAACGAACAGTGCCGAAAAGGCGAAAATTGCCTTTTTGGTGTTTTTTGTCTCGGCGATGTACGCCGGTAATAGATTGATTCGGAGTGCCGACATAGGCTTTTCTGTATCGTTTCCTTGGATGGACGTTGTACGTCAACAGCAAAAACGGGGAGCGAAAGATATCACTCCACGATTTTGACTACGACGCGCTAACTTGACTTCAACTATTTTTTGTCAGTGACCGATAGTTCGTAATCAGTAGACGCGGTAATCAAACGATCACCGGCATCTGACCACTAACCCTTACTTATCCGACCCGATGATGGCATCGCGGGTAGCAAGACCGAGTGCGACCGCGAAAGCGGGCGCGATCTTGTCGAGCGTCGCCGGGTCCATCTGCCGGCTGCTGACGCGCACCGATTGGAACGGATTCGCGATTCGCGTCGGAATATTGAGTTCGCGCTGGAAGAATTTGTCCAGATCCACGATCTGCGCCGAACCGCCACATAAGACCACCTGATCAATCGCCTCAGTCGGGTAGCGGGAACGGAAAAAGTCCACGCTTCGCCCTACTTCGACCGCCAGTTCCGCAAGGACCGGCACCAGCGCATCGAAGATCTCGCGCTGTCTGCGGCGATGCGGGTCTTCCGGCGCGAGCGGTTGCGCGGGCGCACCGAACGGCGACGCGGCGGCGGGATCGCCCGCTGCGGTATCGAACGGGTTCACGGGAGCCACATCGAACGGATTGGCGGGTACCGGGTCACCGAACGGGTTGACCGGCGGGGCTTCGAACGGGTTCGTGGGCGGCGCGGCGGGAGAGTCGAACGGGTTCGCGGGCGGGACCGGCGCGGCGTCGAACGGGTTCGCGGGTGGGACACCCGTCGTGTCGAACGGCGAGCCGCCGAAGTTACCATCTCCGAAGGGATCGTCGGGCGGGGCGGCCTGTGCGGACTCCAGGACGTCCATCAGGATCGCCGCGCTCTTCCGCTTTTCGTCTTCGGCTTGATCCATATTGATACCCAAATGGTCGGCAATCGCACGGGTGAAGTTGTCGCCCGCGATAGGAACGGCGCGCGGGAATCGGAGCGTTCCGGCTTTGTAGATCCCGACATCCGTGTTTGCCGCGCCGATGTTGACCACCGCGACATTCCGCGAGCCCAAACCGCTGTTGTCCAGATCGAGGAGCGCGCGGCCGATGGCGAGCGGCTCGACGTCTATGGAGAAGGGTTGCAAACCGGCGGATTCCAATGTTTTCAGATGCTCCGCGACCATGTCGCGCTGCGCGACGGCAAGAAGCACTTCCATGTTCGGGTTGTTCGGGTCGGAATCCGATTGGGGATCGTCAATTTTCTGGTACCCCATCTCCACATCGTTCGCCGCGAACGGGATGTGACGCTCGATTTCCCATTTCATGGTTTCCGCGAGGTCTTTGGGGGTCATTTTCGGCACTTCGATGACGCGAACCACGACGCCTGCGTTGCCGGACGCCGCCGAAACGCATCTGCCGGGGCGGATGCCGCTTTTTGTTAGCAAGGATTTGATCGCCGCGCCGAGGATTTTCGCGTCCGAAACCAGCCCCTGCTGGATCGTCCCTGGCGGCGTGTCGGCGATGCCGAGAGCCGTCACCTGAAGGTTGGCTCCCGCGCCCTTCACCTCGACCGCTTTAATGGTCGCGGTTCCGATGTCGAGTCCCACAAATGTTCCACCGCTCGGTCTGTTAGCCACTGCGCTTCTGTTGTCCTTTTTGTCCAAAAATGGTTGCGTACATGATACGGATGTATACGTTCGCGCACGGGGCAGGAGTTTCCTTCCCGTGGCACGACATTGAATGGAGCGATTTTAGCACCGACGCTCCGGTCACGTCAAGTCGTTACTCTTTCGTGCGCTTGTATTCAGCAAATTCGACAATCACACCGTCCGGGTCTACCGCGTAGAACAGCCGCTTTTTGGTGCCGACGACCGGGAACGGCACTTCGACCGGCTCCGATTTTACCGGCACTCCCGCCGTCACCAGTTTCTCGAACAGGTCGTCCAGTTTTTTGACTTCGAAGGCGATGTGCCGCAACCCCTGGGTGTTCGCCAGTGTGTTGTTGGGAACCATGCCGCCGACCGGCTTGGTATATTGTAAGAGTTCGAGACGGGTGCCACCCTTCTCGCCCGAGAGAAAAACGCACTTCGCCACGGCTTTATTCAGGTTTGTTAGTTCGTCGAACCACTCCCCGGTCAAATCTTGCTCGAAAACGCGCTGTAAACCGAGAATCCCTTCGTAGAACGCAAGGCTTCGTTCGATGTTCGCCGTGACGATGTTGGCATGATTAATCTGCATATCTTCCTCTTCTTACAAAAACCGTGCCGTTGTGGCAAGCATCCCCTATCTACCTGCCGGGAATCAAACCGCCATTTCCCTCTGTAGCGGCAATCTTCCTTCTTTTCTTCAATTTGAGTGCTTTCTTTTTTGTCGGGTACCCGACCAAAAAGAAAGCACCAACCCGGTAGTAAACGACTCATGGTTAGCGTACAATAGCCGCGATGCTTACAATCGCCGCGCTGACACTGAAGGAAACGCTTCGCCGCCGTGCTCCGTTCATGACGCTTCTGGTCGCGGTGCTACTGATTATTCCCGCGTTCATCCCGATCACCGGGCGGCTCAAACTGCTCCCGCCTGCCGAAGCCAACCTTATCGTCTCGTCTCTGTACACCTTTCTTTCCGTAGACATCGTCAAATTTTTCGTATCCACCCTCGCCATCGCGCTGTCTGCCGGAGCGATCTCCGCCGAACTCGAACGCGGCTTGCTGTCCTCGATCCTGCCGAAACCGATCAGCCGATTCTCCGTGTACGCGGGAAAATGGCTCGGACTGTTCGGCTTCTGCGTCCTCAACCTGATGGTCTGGTGCGCCGTCATCTGGGCGGTCGCGACGTTTCGCTCCCCGGACACATCGCACCGCGCCGTGTGGGACGCCGTCCCGTACCTGCTCTTTTACCCGGCGATCTTTGTTTCGGTCGGGTTGACCTACTCGTCGTTCGCCGGATTCGGGCTCGCGGCGGGGCTTTCGATCATCACGGCAGGAGTCGGATGGTCGGAAGGGATTTTCTACGTTTTGAACCAGAGGCTCGATGTGCAAGTGCTCGGCACTTTGTCAACGGTTGCTGGCTATCTGTTCCCGCTCGGGCGAATGTCGCGCTGGGTGTCGAAAGGATTGGGCGCGCTCCCGTCGTTCGGCGACGCCAGTGTCGGCGACCGTTCGCCGTTCAAAGACATCGCCGCCCTTCCGGCGGATCTGTGGTACCTGGTATTTTTCATCGCAGTGGTGTTCAGTACCGGTGCCGTAATATTAGGAAGGCGCGACGTATGAAAAAAGCGGCTATCGCGCCCGCTTTCGCGGTGCTCGGTCTGCTTCTGCTCAGTGGCGTGGTTGCGCGGGCACAGGACGACCTACCGGAGCCGCCGCCGCTATCGGCGGCGGCACGCCCCGCCGCCCCTGCCGGCTCCTTCGGTGTGTGGATGGGACCGGCCGGGTCTCCGGACGCACCGATACCGAAGGGGTTAGAACCGCTCTATCTGAAACGGGAATCGACGCACTTGCTGGGGATCGACCCGGTACTGGCGTTTACGTCGGTCGGCTCGCTTCTGGTCAGTGTGGAAGGGAGACGTGATCCCAAAACACGGATCAGCGATTTCTCCCTGCTGTCGGTCCGGACCCGGACAAGAACCGCGACAGGGTTCGCCGCACCGGGCGATTCGGGCGTAAAAATAAATACCGGCGATAGCGCGTCTATCCCTGTCGTATCGGCAGTGGCTATTCCAGGCAAGGAACGGACGGTGCTTGTTTCCCGGCACGCCGAGACGGGTGAAGCGCAATGGGTCTTTTCATTCGAGGAATCGGGACAGAAAGCACTGGTAGTTTCCTCGGAACAGGACAGCCCGTTTTTCCCGCTTGTCTTGCTCGACAACGACAAATCCCCCCGTGTACTCGCCCTGCGCACGCGGCGTCTCGTGGTAGCGGAATACGCACCGAAGCCCGATGCCCCGGCGACGGCGTTCACCGAAACCAGGATCGTTCCCGTCACGCCGCGCGTTCCTCCCGCGTCCGCGGCGTGCGTCGGTGAGTTCGCCGGGGACCGCAAGCAGATCGTCGCCGCGCTCGGCTCCGGCGCGAACAGTCCGGTCGCGTTCGCCGGTCTGCGTAGCAAGTCCGCGCCGCCCGACACCGAGGACGAGTTCGCGCCGGGGATCATCGCCGCGTGGCGCGTTCCCGACCGCGCCCTGCCTTTTCTCGTCACGGCACGGAACACCGGCGCGGACGAAGGCACGGACAATCCGGAGGGACGCGTCGTCCTTTCGCTCTGGCATGCCGACGTAGCCCGCTGGATGAGTGTCTGGGAAAGCCCGCCGATGGGCAAAAAGATCATCGCCGTAGCAACGGTCTCCGACGCCGGAACCAGCCCGCCCGTGACAAAGCTGATGGTTCTGTGCGAAGATGCCGATGGCTCCGCACGGCTAACCATATTGTCGCCGACGTCCGATAACAAACCATCGCAAACCCCCATCCGAACTATTTTCGCGGTGTACATCCAGCCGTCGTGTTTGGAACGTTTTTTGCTATGCTTGTTTGTTATCAGATTTCAAGCCGGGCAGATAGGAAAGCGCACCTTACAATGGCAAAAGGTTTAACCGAAAAACAACGCAAGGTTTTAGAGCATATCATTGACTATCAGAAAGAGAACAGCTATCCGCCGACCATTCGTGAAATCGGCGACGCGTTCGGGATCGGCAGTCTGCGCGGCGTCACGGTGCACCTCGACGCGCTGGTTCGCAAAGGGTTTATCACGCGCGACCGCTCCTCCCGATCCCTGCGTGTGGTAGGGGTTGATCCGCGTCATGCGCCGATGCCTCCTTCCTCAGATTCCTTCCCCATGGTCGCCAGTAACATGAATGTCGAGACCGTGCTGAGCCTGCCGCTGCTGCGGGGCTACAGTGTCGCGGGCACGGGGGTCACGGGCGGGAAGTTCGAGACCACGGAAGCACTGATCGAGCGTTATGTCCCCATTCCCGAAGAGTTGGCGGCGACGGCGACCACCGACGGCTTTGTGATTCGGGTCGGTGCCAGCGGCGTTGTCGAGGAGCCGATTGTTCCCGGTGACCTACTCGTTGTCCGCCCGCAACGTTCGGTATTGCGCGGCGAACTTGCCGTGTACGTGATGCACAACGATCTTTCGGTGCGACGCCATGCGCCGATCAACGAGGACAGCGCGACCGATCCCGCGAGGCTCCCGGAGATCGTCGGGCGTGTTATCGGACTGCTCAGACGCTATTGATCCGCCCGCGAAAATACTGCCGAAAAATATTTTGCTAGAATCGTTTCATGTACGGTATACTTGGGTAGGTCTAAAAAAGCACAGGTTTAAGGAAGCGCGGCACAAAGAAACGTGGCGAACGAACCGGTTCCATGAGCGACGGTCGCTCAGACCTCTCGTAGACGAGGAGGTAGAGAAATGGTGGTTTTGTGGTATTTGTTTGGGATAGCAGTTTTTTACGGAGTATTATCGGCGACAGCACAACCCGACCCGAGCAGTGAGTCGTTTTTGTCGATGGCGCGGCGGCTGGTGAAAAGACGACCGGTAACATAGCCGGTTCCACTATAGAAACAGTCCGTCAACGTATTCGTTGCACGGGCTGTTTCGGTTGCGTGGGTGGCGCGCCTTATCGGCTGTTGAATTCGTTCAGAACGGCGAGAATGAACGCCGAAGCGAACCAGCCGAAGGCAATCGTGCGCGTGTAGTTCGAAAGTACTTCGTCCATACCCGCCTTGCCGCGGAAGTTTCCGCCCGAGACCGAGGTGGCACCGCCACTGAACCCCTCGTTACGCGGGGTTTGTAGCATCACCAGAACGATCAGAACCGCGCTGATCAGCACGACGATCCCGGTGAAGATAGTAATAAAAATCTGCACGTGAGTCCCCCTTCTCTACTTCGCGCTCGGCGCGGTTTCCGTGGTAGTGGGGTGAACCGTGGTTGCCGGAGGCGGCGTATTGTCGCCGTCGCTGTCACCACCGACGCTTTTCTTGAACTCGCGAATGCCTTCGCCGAGACCTTTAGCGAGTTGCGGCAGTTTGGAACCGCCGAACAGAACAAGAACGATTGCGCCAACGATCAGCAGTTCGTTCGTACCAATGTAAGCAAATGTCGGTAACATAGTTAAATTTCGCTCCTTCAAACCACGGCGGACGATGGTGTGACTTTGATAGTTTCCATCGCCACCGGATCATTATACACCCGTGCCCCCGGTGTTGTTTTCACCGGCTCGGTATCTTTGTCGGACTCGTCCATCGGATCGTTGGACAGGACCGTATTTTCGGTGCCGCCTATCGCCGCAATCGGCGTGCCGTGTGTCGGCGCAGAATAGGCGAACGCCTTCGTTTCCGGTTCGTCGTCGTGTTCGACACCGTAACCCGTTTTGTCGTTATAGCCGTACTCGAACGAACTCCCCCGGTTGTGGCTCCGGTCGTAATCGTGATGCCCGTCAATGTCGAGAGCACGTTGCACATCGCCCGTCATGCTCCGGAATTCGCGCAAGAACTTCCCGATCTGTTTGCCGATTTCGGGCAACTGTTGCGGTCCCAGAAGCAGCAATGCGACCACGAGGATGATAACAATTTCGGTTGTACCTAAATTAAACATAATTTCAATCCAGCCCGTGCGTCTTCCGCGCCACCACCGGCATACCGGGCATATTATATCGTACTACGCGCAATGCGCGAAACAAGTTCACGCACCGCCCGTGCGTTTTTCACTTTCCGCGATCAGCGAGTTCAATTGCTTCAATAGTTCCGTCGCGAGTGCCGCCGTAGCGGCGTCCTCCCCCGCGAACAGATCCGGATGCAAAACGCGGGCGAGGTTCTTTCGCGCTGTCTGTAGAGCGGGCTTGGGCAGTTTCGCCGCCACCGCGGCGAGACTGGTCGGGGCGTTCCCCATCATACCGATGCCCACGCCGGGACGTTTCGCGCCGTTCGCACCACTCCCCCCCCGTTGCCCCATCGCGGTGCGCACTCCCTGCGCGAACCCTTCGGCGAATGCCTCCTTGCGCAAGGAATCGGTGTCCTCCGCCGCGTTTTTGGCGAAGTACGAAACGTAGATTTCGATTTTCGCTTTTAGCTTTTCGATCTCGCGTTCCAGACCGCTCTTGGTCTCCTCATGTTCGCGCAGCTGGCGACGCAACGCCCTGCGCTCGACGGCAAGTCTGTCCCGCTCGGATTTCTGCTTCTCATAGTCGTGAAAACTGATCGGGCGGTTGGCGGGGCCGTCGCCGATGTTGCCGACGAGGTCGCGTAGCGAGGCATCCCGGTACAATGTCGCGCGGCTGATCCCGGCACGCTCCGCGACATCGCCCATCGAGAACGGTGTGCGCGATTCCTGCAGATCGGTCAGCGCGGCTTGCACCTTGCGCCGACGCTCCCCGGCATCGGCAGGTTTTCGCCCGCGCCTGCGGCGGGCATTTTCTTCGGATACGGTTTCAGTCACGAAATATTGTATCGCGGGTTGGGTGATTGGGTTGTCGGGTTGTTGGGTTGTTAGGGAATCGCTTGTCGTCTCGCTACCGTCAGCAGTTCGGCAAACGAGATCCCTT
>JACMIS010000412.1 GCA_014381035.1 Armatimonadota bacterium | reverse complement strand
CAGTCGGTTCTTCAGATCATCCGGGGATGTTTCCGGTCCGAGCCCGGATTTACGAATCACTTCCGACAGGAATCCGCGGGACTTGATCTTGGCGATCTCGACATCGCCCGATGACGAGGCGTTGCCGTTCAAGACCAAATCCAGTACGCTGCTCGGCATCGTAACGGCAGGCGCAGTATTGAGTAGCAGGCGCGTTGTTGCTTCATACGTTTTCGACATTTTCGAAGTAACGAAAAGGGCAACGCTGACGGTCACGGCAAAAGTCAGCAAGGCAAGCGGGGCGCGGCGGCGCAAGATTCCGGCGACATCAAGCACCGAGATGGGGTTTGTTCCGGAAAGGTGTGTGGGTGCGTATTGCGCCGGAGCGGGTTCCGCAGAATAGTGGGTTTTCAACTGTTCCAAATCTTGGTACCGTGCCGGATTCGAGACCGGCGATATAGGTAGATACGTTTCGGCGTATCGCCCTTCAATATCTTGACAACCCGCATTACGCGAAGTTTTGCCTAATTAATTCCGTGCGGAACACGCTACGCATATCCCGTGAAGCGATTCTCATCATCTACGAGGGCGACCTTCGGCGTAATCGCCTCCGGCTCATCGGTAAACAGGAACGACGCGACGATGATCTTGTCGCCAACGCGACACCGCAGTGCCGCAGGTCCGTTCATCTGAATGATGCGTGAGCCCCGCTCCCCGGCGATGGTGTATGTTTCGAGCCGTTCCCCATTGGTGCCGTTCCACACATGAACCAGCTCACCCGGCACCATACCGACTTTGTCCATCAGATCCTGATCTATCGTGATCGAACCGACGTAGTTGACGTCGGCTTCGGTAACAGTGGCACGGTGTATTTTCGCAAGCAAGACTTGCCGCAGTCGCATGAACGGTTTTCTCCAACCGTATAGTATATCCATGAGCACGCGGACACGCAACCGCGCAGACATGCCCGCTTTTTACGGCGATGCTCTTGCCATATCACCCCAAGGTGCGGTATGCTACATCGGGTCAGAGGTTCTGCTGATGGTCGGGCAGGACTACCATTCTCATTCATTTTCCCCGTATAAATACCTGAGAAGAAGCCCCATGGGAACCGATGTTATATCAGGATCGTCGGGAACCGTTTGAAAAATCACTGTTTGTAACGAACAACCGGATTTCCGGAACACCGATAGCCGCACCGTCACCGGTAGATTCCCCCAATTAGTGACAGCGGAAGCGAGAGGTATACCGTGGGTTTAGCCAAAAAACTGCGCGAAGTCGTCGCGGCAAATTTTATCGAGATTGCACGCGTGGAAACACCACCCGTCAAAGAAGAAACCGTTCCCGCGCCGGAAGCGACACCGGCAGCCCTCGGGACCTACGCCGAGGCGGAACTGGATTCCTTTCTGAAAGATATTGGCGCGTCACCCGTCGCAGAAACACCGGCAGGATTTAGCGACGCCGTCTCTATCGAACCGGAACTGATCGCGGAACCCGTTCCCCCGACCCCTGTCCTTGTTTCGCTTGCCGACGCAGTGTCCAATGAAGGCGACGTGGATTTTGCCCGCATCTTCGAGCAATACGAAGTGCCCGCCACTCCCTTCTCCGCAGAGCAGGCGATGAACATGTTGCAATCCCTTCCGCGTGACCTTGCCTTACGCACCAAGCGGGTGACGGTAAACACCACCCTCTCGGCAATCGGGAAGGTCGTCGGCGCGACGCCGCAGGACATTGTCGGCGATGCCATCCGCAAGAAACAAACCCTGGAACAATACGTGGAGTCCCTCGGACGCGAGGTGGACGAAACCTCGGCGAATACACAGGCGGAAATCGAGCGATTACAGGCGGAGATCGCCGCCCACAAGGACGCATTACGCTCGCTGACACGGAAGCGTTCGGCGGCATCGGAAGTGTGCCGCTCGCGCATGGATCTGTTCGATCAGGTTACTCACTTTTTCGACTATGACGAGGCGACACTGAACGCCCCCGAGACGGCCGCGGAAGAAGAGACCGGCGTTCCCACCGACGAAATGCCCGCGTTTATGCGCGAAGATGCGGTCCGTCGTATGCTCGGTATCAACGAAGATTTTACCAACGAGAACGGCGAGTTCGACGCGATGAAGTTCGCACAGATGTACGGGAGTGATACCCAGGAATCGGCGGAGTCGGAATCGGACAATTCGGAAGATACCGCCCGCCGCCCGCGTGCCAAAAAATAAAGCTTCTCGCGGGATGCGAAGATGGTGGAAACGTTGCAATACGTTTCCACCATTTTTTTGCGTAACTTTTTTCCGATTTCCCGTCTGCCGTGTAAGGTTGTTCGCGGCTCCGGCGTCTAAGAGGACAAGGGAACACAAAACGAACACGATGACAACGGCATTTTTGCGAAAGGTGGGGCAGACCAGCATGCCACAAGCAGTCACAGCGGAAACCATTTCCTTTACCGACACCGGAAAGGCGGCGGAAGTCGGCGCGGCGTCCGTGCCTGATAGTCATCTCGTGCATCTGGCACGCGGCGGTGACCGGGGGGCAATGGAGACACTATTTCAGCGGCACGAGATCGCCGTCTTCCGCCTCGCTCACCGGATATTGCATTGCGCCGACGATGCCGACGATGTGCGTCAGGAAACCTTTGTCCGCGTCTTCGCATCGCTCTCGCGCTTTCGGGAAGACGCGTCGTTCAAAACCTACGCACTCGCGGTCTGCTCGAACCTTTGCCGGGATCGTTTGCGTTCCGAAAAGCGGCGTCCCGAATCATTGTACGGTCTGGCACCGGCTGAATTTGCCGGGGACATTTCTGGCGATCCGGCGAAACAGGTCGAGCATAACGCAAACCGGGACCGAATCCGCGCCGTCATTGCATCACTTTTGCCTGTCCACCGCGAAACACTTCACCTGCGCTATGTGGAAGACTTGCCGATAAACGAGATAGCCCGCATCGTCGGTTGCTCCCGCATCACGGTACCAGTGCGATTGTTCCGCGCCCGAAAAGCCTTTGAAAAGGCGTTCCACGCCTATGTGAATCAGGAAGATGGAAACTGACATGAGTTTATTCAAAAATCCACAAAATCCCGATAATGACCCGTCCGAAGAGCGGCTCCGTGAATGGGGCGACGCGGAACGCACGGCACCGCCCATCCGTCGGGGGCGGTTTGCCAACGTCGCCGACCGCCTGACACGGGGCGCAACGAATATCGCCACGCCACAAACGCCCTGGTATCACCGCCCGGCTTTCGTATTCGGGGGCGTCTCCGTTGTTGCCGTAACAGTCGGTCTTGCCGCTCTGAATACCGTACGGTCGGACCGTGCGGTGCGAACTCGGGGGGCGGTACCCGTCACCATCCCGCCTCGTAAAAGTGACGGTCGCGTTATGTCACTGGACGAGGCACGGGTAAATGCCTGGCAAAACAATACGCTAACGAAATACGGGAGTTGGCTTTCCGCGGGGGTCGAACCCGTTTTTATCAGCGGTGATACTTACGGCGCGACCGCGAGCTACCGCAGTTCGGCAATCGTCCCCTTCGCGGTGACCATCAAGAACGACGGCGCGGCTTTCGACGGAAAGATAACCGTCGCCATCGGCAATAGTGGAAGCCCGTCGCGAACCTATAAATATCCCTTGCATGTTCCGGGCAATGCTACGTTCCGCACCACACTCTACCCCGAAATTAACCGGGTGGGTGGTCAGGATGCCTATGACATCCGCCTGAGCACGCCCACAGAAACTATCGCGCTCGACTCCGGCTATGTATCCGCTGGCAACAACATCGGGTATGTCAACTATGAGCAAAGCCGTAAATCCGTGGCTATCCTGGATACTCGGATCGGGGTCTTATCGCCGCGCCGTGGTAGACAACAGGTTCGGAATTACCAGGATGTCGCGTTCCAAACGATCTACGCCAAACCCCGCAACGCGCCGGACCGCGCCGCCGGTTACGATGCGGTAGATGTCCTCGCATTGGGCTACGGGTGCGAAAACCTGACGGGCACGCAATGGACGGCTATCCAGGAATGGGTGAAGGACGGTGGTTCTTTAATCTTGCTCGGCGGTTCGAATCAAATGCGCCGTGTATTGCAAACACCGCAATCTCGCGCCCTCTCCCCTGCCGAGATTTATGGCGCACGGATACGTCAGCGGGAACCGTCTGTGCCGGTCTCGTCTCTGGATATAGACCAGTTCCAGGATAGGTATTTCAGTCATGCGATGCAAACAGCACTTCTGTTCCCCGGAGAACTTACTACCGTCGGGCGTGCGAAAACAGACGCGATAGTTACCCTGCGGTTGCCGACACAGGGGGGACGTCTCCGGCACGGTTTGTATAAAGTCATAAACTCCACTAATGGCAAGGAAGCACACATCATCCGCTCGGAAATGCGCGGGGAAGTAGAATGGGCAGATTTCGGGGCGCGGCGAAGCCTGGGTGCCGGTAGTGTCTCCTTTTTCGGATTCGACCCCACCCTTTCCGAATTTAGGGACGATGCGGACCTGCTGACACAGTGGTGGGGCGCGGTGGTGGGACTCGATAGAGGGGTGTTGTCTTCGTGGAGCATGGGGCACCTCGCCGCGGAAAACGCCTGGGAAAGAAGAGTGAATGGCGCGGACGCGACACCGGCTCAACTGCTCTATGTCAGGAATGAACTGGCACGAAAAACAGAGCGTAACCCGTTCTTCACGCACCTTCCCGATCTGAAACTGGTCCTGTATGTCTTCCTCGGCTATTTCGTTCTGGTGGTGCCGGTGTCTTTCGTCGTTCTGAAGCAAACACGACGGATGCAATACGCGTGGTTCACCGGACCGGTGCTTGCCATCACCTTCGCCGGTGGCTTGGCGTTGTTCACTCGTTCGCTACATGAGGCTTCCCAGTCGGTGCGCACTTCCGGTGCCGTGGCTATGGAAGCGGGAGACGGGACAGCGCGATTCCATGGTGCTACGGAAGTGTACGTGCCGAAAGCGGGACGATTTACCCTCCGTTTACCCGGGACGCAACACTCGTTCAGTGGGATCAGCGGTGATAGGATCAGCGGTGAGCCGAACACGCTGGTGTCTCAGATCACGGACGATGGCTCCAGCGAGACACCACCAACCCTGATCATACCGAACCTGGCGTTTCGTCGCTTCTCACACGCGCAAACAATGAGGCTTGGTAAAGGCGTCACCGCTACCCTGCACCCTGACAAACCAGGCAGTGATTCTCTAGTGGGGACGGTTTCCAACGACACGGGTCTGCCCCTCCGTAACCCCACCATCCTGCTCCGTGGCACAAAGGTCGAACGGCGCAACGGAGCGACGTATACCACGGTATGGGCGTGGAGCGACTCCGAACTTCCCCCCGGAAGCACAAAGGTTGTTTTGCAATCCCGTAAGGTCAGCATATTCACGAATTTATGGGGTCCCGAAAGGATCCTGGATACCACCGTGACATCATTACCGCCTCGCACACCGATTTTGACCGCGCATTTAAACGGCGAGAAGTTCGCCCCGAAGCAGTTGGGGACCTGGGTCGGCGGCGAGACGAGCGTCAAGGTGATCGTGAAATTGCCCGCCGTGCCGGAGGATGGTATGCCCGATTTTATCGCGCCGCTGTCACCAGGAGCACCGGCGACCCCGTCCTCCGTTCGCGGCGTCCCGAACGCAGTTATCGCGGCACCGAATGCCCAAGGAGGTACCAACCGATGAACCTTTTCAACACTTTGCGGGAACTGCTCTGGGATAACCCGATGACACTGGAGGCGACCCGTACCCTGCGCCACAGCCTCCGTTCCGGGAACAATAGTGAGAATCCGTATGCGACGCAAAAACTGAACCGCTTTCTGCTGGGCACGCTCGGATTTCTATATCTCTGGATCCTTCTCGGTATCGTTCGTGCCAACGAGAGCATTTCGTTCTATTTGCTGATGGGCGAACTGTTCCTGCTGACGCTGGTCGTGCCATGCTCACTATACGGTGCGATTGCCCTGGAGCGGGAAAAACAAACCTACGAATCGCTGATCATGACCCGCCTGACACCGGCGCAGATCGTCTGCGGCAAACTCTGGTGGCGACTCGGTCTCATACTCGGGATCATGGCGTTGTTTATGCCGCTCCTGATCGCCTCGCACCTGAATGAGCCTCGTCACACGACCGGAATCACAACTCCGCAACTGATCTGGACACAGGTGGTGATTTTCTCATGGTGCGTTTTCATCGGTGCGTTCAGTCTGTGGGTGTCGGCGAAGTCAAAAAAAGGCATCACCGCACTGATGGGAATTATCGCCACCCTGATCGCATTCCTCATAATGGTGCCACTTCTCCTGTCTTTGTTCGGCGGGACAGGTTCGGTAATCAGCCCGCGAGACCCTCTCATGCACGATTTCCGTGCCGATGCGGATTACAATCAGTCGTTCATTGATTTCTACCGGCGAAAACTCGTCTTGATGCTGGCTTTCGGTTTAGTATACGCGCTGAACCCGTTCTGGATGGTCATGAACCTCCCCAGAACGGTGGATTACGCTCTGCACTCCAACATAACGACCGACGAGTACTGGCGAATGCTCGGCGTCAACTATTGGGGGATCGCGGTGTTCGCCGTGCTTGCCGTGGTATTTATTCGCGCCGCCATCAAAATCTTGCGCGGTCTGGAAATGCCGGTCGCCGAAAAGGTGCGCCGCAAATCCCGGATGGCGTTTACGCTCGGAAAGAAAGGCGCGTAACCGATGCTACATGCCGACAACCTTCGCAAGACTTACGGGACCCTGACCGCGGTCGAAGGCATCAGTTTATTCTTGGAACCGGGGGACATTTTCGGGTTCATCGGTCCGAATGGCGCGGGCAAGTCCACCACCATCAAAATGATCGCGACCCTGTTGCAACCGACAAGCGGCACGGCGACGATTGACGGGATTGATGTGGTCCGCTATCCGCTCGATGTTCGCCCGCTGATCGGGTACATGCCGGACACGTTCGGGGTGTACGACGACATCAAGGTCTGGGAGTATCTGGACTTCTTCGCCGCCGCGTATCGGCGTCCGAAAACAGAACGGGGCGACATTATCGAGCACGTCCTGACACTGACCGACCTGACCGAAAAGCGGGACTCGTATGTGCAAACGCTGTCTCGTGGTATGCAACAGCGATTGTGCCTCGCCAAATGTCTTGTCCATGACCCCAAGGTACTCCTTCTGGACGAACCTGCGTCGGGGTTGGACCCTCGCGCCCGGATCGAGATCAAGAAGTTGATCAAAACGCTCGGCGGGATGGGCAAGACCGTGATCGTATCGTCCCATATCCTGCCCGAACTCGCCGATTTTTGCAACAAGATCGGCATCATGGAGCGGGGGAATCTACTCGTTTCCGGCGATGTGGACACCGTAGTGCGCAAGGTGCAGCCGACACGACAACTGTCTATACGTCCGCTCAAGTCCGACCCGGTGACGATGGGTGCGCTCCGCGAAGCGTTAGCCACGCAGGCGCACATCGAACGGATCGCGGCAGACCCGGAAAATACCGAACTGCGCATCGCCTATACCGGCAATATGGAGGCACAAGCCGCTCTGCTACATTATTTGCTGGTGGAGGCAAAATTGCCGATAGCCGCATTTTCCGAGGCGGCGATGGATCTGGAAGATGTATTCCTGCGCGTGACGACCGGCGCGGTGCATTAAGGAAAAACTATGGAACGAACCGACCTTATAAAAGCGTTCACCGACAATCCCATCGTGCTGCGGGACTTGCGGGCGACGATGCGCGGCACGCGCGCATTCTGGTTTCAAGCCGTGTATCTGGGCTTGCTCGGCATCCTTGCCGTGACCGGGTACGCGCTTTCCACGCATCAAAGCCTGTTTGACAGGCTCATGGGCGGGGACTACACCCCACGCACGTTCAGCATCGTTGATGCGCAACGGCAGCTACAACAGTTCTACGGTTTCATTTTTATGACTCTGGGAGGCTTGATCTCTCTGATCGCGCCCGCCCTTACCGCGACCAGCGTTTCCGACGAACGGCAACGGCAGTCGCTCGACCTGTTGATCACGACACCGATCTCGGCAACGGAAATGTTGGTCGGGAAACTCATGTCCTCGCTGGCATTTCTCGGGGTATTACTCGCCCTATCGCTCCCGGCGTCGGCACTCTGTGTGCTTCTGGGCGGTTCGACTATCGGCGACATGTTTCGCATCTATAGTTTGCTTGCCATGAGCGCGGTGGTGCTGGCTTCAATCGGCTTATACTTCTCCTGCGCTTGCAAAAACAGTCTGCATTCCGTCATATGGACGTATGTATCGGTGTTGTCGTTCATCGCGATTACGTTCGGTATAGGATTCTGTCTCGGCGAGAACGGCGGAATCACCCAAGCATCTACTGCGTTGCCAATATCCATTATCGGGCTTCTATCACCGTTTGGGATTATTTTTGGTAGTAGCGCGAACCTCGTTCTCGGACCGGTCACCATCCCCTTCGCCATTGCCATACTCCCCGTCGCGTTTCTAACGATCCGCCTCTTGCTCACGGCGGCGGCGTATCGTTTCGGGACGTTTGGTGCTGAGTCGGGACGTTCCCTGCGCAAACAGGTCTTGATCATGACCGGGATTGTCATCCCGGTATTCGGCTATAGCATAAGTGCTAAGGGAGGTTTACTCGCTAATTATTATGCGAACATGACGAATAGTTACGATACCAGCACTCCCGCTTTTACTTCTGTAGTAAGTGTAATGTGGATGATTCTCGCCGGACTGTTCGCGCTTTCCCTGCCGTTCCTGCCGGGATTGTTTGTGCCGGTGAATGCGGAGGATGCTCCTCCCGGCGATGCACAAACCGCACAAGTGGAGCGTGATAACGGCTATTTCAGCCTCTCCGCCATGTTGCTGCCGCGCCACTCGGGTGCACTGCCCTATTTTTATACCTGGCTGGGTATCGCCGTGATCGGTCTCATACTCGGAATCTCATTCGGATCGCGCTCGCATGACCTGCTGACCATGCAAGCGATTCTCGCCGGGACCTTATACGTTGCGGGGGCAGGAACACTGATGTGGGGGTTGTCACGACTCGCGGCGCGATTCATCCGGGCGGCATCCACGGCACGTAGTCTGGCATTCGGCTTATTTATACTGTTCAACGCCATACCCGGTCTGCCACTTTCTTTGATAACGCTGGAATCGGGCGAAAAGCCAATCGCGTTTCTGGCATGGCTCCAAGCACCGCTCCTCTTCATTACGAACCGCGAGTTAGTGCTTCCTGCGATCCTCCTTTCCGGAACTGTCGCTCTGGTCATTGGACTCGTTATCGGAGTGGTCAGCAAGCCACAAAAGGCGTAAACTGACGGCATGTATGTCGTCGTCGTTACCGTAAAAGTGAAACCGGGCACGGACTCCGTCGCCCGGTTTGAAGAAGCTATCACCGCGAACCACCTCGGGACGCGGCAAGAGCCGGGAAACATCCGATTCGATGTGTTGAAACTCGCTACCCCCACCGACGATCCGAACGCCCCGGTCGAATATCTGCTCTACGAGGTGTACCATACGGAAAGCGATTTCGTTGCCCATCAGCAAACCGCGCACTATATGCGGTTTCGTGAGTCGGTGGAGGAGATAATGGCGGAGCCTCGCCGTGGAGTACGCTATCTATCTTTATTGCCGGACCCGTGGCGTTAACAAGTAGGACGACCGCATTTCACGCAGGTCAAAAACGCGACACCTATAGCGCGATGCCGAAAACACCGCCGACGGGCAGCAGATTACGGCGTGTCGCTTCACGGAACGCCTGAACCCGATTCGTCACGTCTAATTTCTTGTAAATATTCGCGAGGTGATAATCTACCGTCCGTTTGCTGATGTAAATATGCTCTGCGACTTCCTTGCTTGATTTGCCCTCGATAACCAGTGTCAGTACTTCGACCTCACGTTTGGTCAAATGAATCATACGACCTGTCCCTTCTTCCGTCATGTCGTCTTGCTCGAATCCGCTGATTTCCATGCCCATCCCCCGTTCATCGCTTCACCGATTCCGTATGTCGGTAGCAAAACTATCTTCTGTGTATAATAATCGCCCATCGGGGGTGATTTCGGTATACGCCGTTTTACCGGGTTCGCGCCTTTCGCGTCAAGTAATTCCGGATACTCCTTGAGCGCGCACCGGATTGACAGACCTTTGCGTACTGTGTAGAATAATGAAGAGAATAAACTTCCGCCCACCACTTTATAAGGGGGGTCCCGCCGACAGCCGGATGAACACACAACGCTTCCCGGGTACATGGAAGCGGGACGAAAGGATACATTAAAACAATGCCTCGTATTTTAGCCGTGGACGATGAACCGAATATTGTGCGCTTGATTCAAGTCAACCTGGAGCGCGACGGTTACACCGTGGAGACCGCGAACAATGGAGCACAGGCACTCGCCAAGATTCGGCAGAATCGCCCGGACCTTCTGGTCTCCGACGTGATGATGCCGGAGATGGACGGCTTCGAATTGTTAGCCAATATCCGCCGCGACCCGATGCTCGCCGATCTTCCGGTAATCATGTTGACCGCGAAAGCACAAGACCGTGACGTGATGGAAGGCTACACGCGTGGCGCGGACATGTATCTCACCAAACCATTTAACCCGATGGAACTCAAGCAGTTCGTGAAGCGCATTCTCGCTTCCGCATCGGAGGACGACGGTCGCTTCAACCTGTAAGCGTGAACCGCGTTTGTGAAAAACCGTTGCCGTGAGTGATTACGGCGACGGTTTTTAGTATGTTACTCTCTATCCCCGCTCAGTCTGCTTTTCCTCTGCCAATATGATTACCGCGATTAATGTCATCTCGTCAACAGGGGAGCCTTCGTCCGTTGCTCCCGCGGGAAATGACACCGTAGCCAAAAAGGACAGGCGCATCCCCGGTCTGGACGGCTTACGGGCGATCTCTATTCTTTTTGTTTTGTTCGGTCACGGCTACGCGAGCATGGGAGGGTTGTACGCGGCACTACACATACCGCCCGCCGGAGTCCACTTCGTCGGAAATGCGCATCTGGGCGTGGTAGTCTTTTTCGTCATCAGCGGCTACCTGATCACCACGCTGATGAAACGGGAGTTGCAACGCACCGGCACTATTTCGCTGAAAGACTTCTACACGCGGCGGGCATTTCGTATCTTTCCCGCGTTTTACTTTTATCTTGCCGTGATCGCGCTTCTGACAGCCGTACACCTTCTCGAAATCAGCATCGCGCAATTCGTGGTCGCCGGAACCTACACATGGAACTACCTGTCGAAGTTCGCCTCCCCCGGTGCCGACGGGTGGTATCTGGCGCATTTCTGGACGCTGTCTATCGAGGAGCAGTTTTATCTGCTCTGGCCCCTCACCCTGCTCTGGCTACGCCCCCGAAAAGCGGCGACGCTCGCGGTCATCCTGATCTGCGTGACCCCTTTCATTCGCGTTGCCAGTTACTTCATAATGCCGGGGTGGCGGGGAGAATTGGCGATTCTTTTACACACCCAGTGGGACCCGCTGATGATGGGATCCCTAGTAGCACTGTGGGAAGGCGAGAAAGGGTTCGAGGAACGCGTTCGCCCGCTTATCAATAACAAGTGGCTCCTGATCGCCGCATGTGTACTCGCCCTCGTCATCACGCCGCTACTGAACATGCGATTCGGAAATGTCTTCGGGGCGGCTGCCCAATTGACCATCGAGATATTTTGTATTGCGCTGGTGATGCTTCATGTCACCCGTAGCCCCGACACGTGGGTCGGGCGCATTCTGAACAGCCCTGTGGTTGTGTTCGTTGGCACGCTGTCATATGGCCTTTATCTGTGGCAACAGTTGTTTCTGGGACATGTAGACAAGCCATGGAAGTTCCCGTTCCCGGTCAACTTCCTGATTGTTTTTGCCTGCGCCGTTTTCTCGTACTTTTTGGTGGAGAAGCCTTTCCTCCGCATGCGGCACACACAAATGTCGCCCCTGAAAAAACAGGCGACTTCCGCCGTCCCATAAGCGGCTTTCGTCGCCGATTCGTATTCCCGTTCCCGGCGGTGGTAAAATCAAACATGATCATCCGACACGTGACCTCACCCGACGATATGGGCACCTTGCAACGCTGGTGGCTCACGGATATGCCGGAAGGTAAAAAGCTCATTCAGCGATGGGTCGCGGGAATTTGTATCAACATTTGTATCATCTGCGGGTTAGCCGCGTGGCTGTATCCTCCGGCGGCGATCCCTGTCGCCGTCGTGGCGGTTTTTGGCATCGTGGTATCCCTCTTGGTTTCGCCGAACCGGATTCGGCGAAACGCCAGTGTGCAAACAGTGAAGTTGTACAAGTCGGGCGAGAATGCCGCTTTATTTGGGGAACGCACCCTGGAGATCAACGAGGATGGTATTCTGTCTATATCCACGAACGCCACCTCGCTCT
>JACMIS010000411.1 GCA_014381035.1 Armatimonadota bacterium | reverse complement strand
GGTCGTCGTATCGGTACGCGTGGGTACTGGCGACACCCGTTGCCTTGTCGGTCGTCCGGTCCTTGTACCCGATCAGATTGCCCTGCGCGTCCTGCTGGTAGGTAATAACGCTACCCGCCGGGTCGGTGATCTGCTCGATAAGCCCTTGTGCATTCCGCGTAATGTCGAGGCGGCGTGTCTGGACAAGCCCGCCCGGTGTGTTTCGGGAAGTAGTGATGGACCTGACCCGGTACTGTGCGTCGTACGCGTAGTCCACCTGATTGCCGTTCGGGTCTACGATGCGCGTTACGCCGAGGTCGACATGGATGTAGTAACGGGTTCTGTCCCGCGCTTCCAGGAGCCATTCCTTGATGTCGAGGAGACCGCCCATGTACCCGCCCATGTCGTCCTCGCCGAACTCATAGAGCTGCGCCCGTTGCCGCGTCGTGCCGGGACCGGTCAATTCCTCCCCGCCGCCGACAACGACTCCCACCGGGATGCTAAGCGTCGGCGATTGACCACCGACGATAGGGTACAAGCGCACGCCGGGGGCGTTCGGCGTTGCGGGGCGTTCCTGGTCCGCCAGAGTTCCGGGGATGGGCTGGAAGGTCAGGACCGGCGCGGAGCCTCCCCCGTATTCCGCTTGCTCCGTCAGATCCCCATAGGAATAGTAGGAGGACGCCTCGGGCGTTATCACCGGGCGGAACCCGTAGACGGCACCGTTCGGCAGCGTAAAGCTCAGGTAGTGCGGCTCTTCCTGCACCATATAATAGGTGGAGCCATTCCCGGAGATTCGGTACTCGCTCCATCCATCGCCGACACGTCGCGAGCGACCTGCCGGAGCGGTCGCATCCTGCGCGGAGCCGCTTATCTGCACCCGGACGTTGTTGACGCCGAGTCGCCAGCCCACACCGAAGTCGCCCCAGCTCTTGTCAATGCTGCTGTACGAACGGCTGATCTGCACCGGGAAACCGGGCGCGGACAGGGTCAAGTCGGTCAGCGACAAGGTAAACGGACCATTTTTCTGCTCGCCGGTCACCATCACCGAGCGATAGGTGTCCGCGTAGTTCTTGGTCGGTGTCGCCGGATCGTAGTTCAGATGGAAGACGCGCAGACGCAGTTCATACTGACCGTTCGCCAGAAGAGTCGTGTCGAAATCACCCAATGCCTGTGTTCCGGACGAGCCTGCTCCGGACCGAATAACGATCCAGCCCTGCTCCGAGTCCGCGGTTGCACTCCGGCTGTCGCTTTCCAGGGAGCGGTATGCCAGTTGCCAGGAGCCTACCTGTTCCCCGGCGATGGAGCCCCAGATGCGAGCCGTACCGGTGAACATCTCGATCCCGGACACTCCGGCGACCTGCCTCGGCAGCGCAGACGGGAACGGATTGTAGTAAGCGTCCGGTTGGCGGTTGAGGACCCCGTATGCCGGTGTCACTTCCGTGATAGGTGTTACCTGGAAATCGAAGGCGGCGTCCGCCGATCCGCTGGCAAGGAGTTGCCCCGCCGTGGTATCGAATCGGAAGGCGCGGGCACGCACCGATCCCGAGCGGTATAAAACGAACGGTCCCGTGTACAGGTGGGTATTCGCCCGGTTCGCGCCTTCCGGGGTCGGGTCTCCGCCATCGTTCGGCACGGTTGCGTAGTCAATGGTGTAATAGACCCGCGCTCCTACCGTGCCGGGAACGATCTCGATGATGCGCTGACCGTTAGTGAATTGCCCTACCTGCCGAACCACCGGCGCCACGACGGTGACCGCACCAACGGTAAGTGCCTGCACCGGCGTCGTTGCAGAGATGCCCCCGGTGTCGGTGACCGTAAGCGAAAGCCGCAAGTCGCCGGTCGGCGGGGTATTCCAAACCAACTGGTACCGGTTTCGGCGTGACGGGTGACGGGTGACGGTGACTCCCGAGACGGGTTCGCCGTTGTTGCGGAGCACGAAGCCGTTTGCCGCGACGTCGCGCCCGGACGAGGCACTCGCCGCGATCTCTACCGTGATCGCGCCAGCAACAGGAGTCACTTGTTGCCCCGGAAGCGGTGTGATCACCGTGACAACGGGCGGCACAACGAGCGTCGCGACGGACGCCTCATTACTCGACGGAGAGGACAGACCGTTGCGCACCGCGCGAACCGTGTAAATGTAGACGTTCTCTGTCGCGGGTTCGGGATTCGGTTGTCGCCAGATCACACTCGTGTTCGCACTGGCGGGCAGAACCCCGACTCGAACCGGGTTTGCCTCGCCGGTGCGACGTCGCCAGACCTCGAAACCGGTTTCGTTGTCGCTATTATCCTGCCACCGTAACTCGATGTCACCCACTCGTACTTCACGAGGGTGCATCACCGGCGACGCTTCCAGACCAGTCGGTCGGTTCGGCGGGTTGATCGCATTATTCTCGCAAACGAGTTCCAGGCGGTATCCCCCAACAACCTCCGGTTGCGATGGGGCGGATGTCATCACCACGGTGTAGATTCCATCCTGTGTCACCGTGTGGTCAAGAGTCGCGGTCGCGCCGCTTCCGGTACTGGTCTTCAGGATGTATCCCTCGGGAGCCAGCAGATACAGGTAGGGGGTGAATGTTCCTTGTGTACGCGTCGCCGTCAGTAGGATGCGTTTCCCGTTTGTCACCGCGAACGAATAGCGGTCCACATAGAACGTACCGGCGACGCCGGGTATGGACATCGTCTCATCTTCGTCCGTTAACGCTCCATTGACGGGTGCAGAACCACATTCGAGAGTCGTTTGCCCGCCGGTGCCACTATCACCAGCGATTACCTCTACCGCACACACCGAGGCGTCGGTCGGGTAGGCAGGGTCGGCGGCGGTGAACGTCACGCGCACCTTGCCGTCCGCTCCCACGAGCGTTCCGAATTCACGGACGAGTACCTTGTACTTCCCGCCCGCCTCAGCCGCGATGTCGAAGTTCGTCAGTACCCGCTGCCCGTTGATGTCCACGTGGAAGCGCCGGGCACGTGAGTCGGTTTGTGCTCCTTCGGAGACGCGGGTGCCTTCCATAAAATGGAGGCGCACTAAATGCTGAGCGTTCGCTCCGGCGGGAGCAGACACCTCGTAATAGAATATGCCAGGTTCGCTACCATCCTCCCGGTCGTAATCGCTACGCCGAATCGTCAGATAGAGAGAAGGGTTCTCCGCGCCGCTGATCGACAACGTTTGGTATGTATCGGGCCAGGACGTACCGAACGCCCACGCGGCATTCCAGTAGTCGGCTTTCCAGAGCACGCCGCGCCCTTCGTCCGAAGAATCCTGCTCCGCGCCGCTGTTTATAAAGACGCCCGGCAATGTCGGGACTGCGCTGACCTCGTTCGAGAAGGGACCGTCCACGGTGTTGGCGACGGCATAAACGCGGTAATGATACCGTCGTCCGTTCTCTACCTGGGTGTCCGTCCAGGTGAGTGTGTTGGAGGGGATGTCTCCCCCGACGCGCTGGAAGGCACCGTTCGTCACCTCGGAGCGTTGCACCCGGTAGAGTGTCCCCGCTGGTGCAGGGCTCGCGGCACCCCATAGCAACGTCACGCTGGCATCCCCGGCGGTAGCCGTCAAGTTAGCCGGTGCTCCCGGACCGTCGGGTCGCGGCGTCGCAGACACCTCGGCGGAGGGCGCGCTCTGGAGCGGGATATAGTTGGCATTTTTGACAGCGGCGACGGTGTATTGGTACATCCGGCCGTTCACGACCTGGGTATCCACCCAAGTGAGGGTCGTGCCAGTGCCATTCGGATACACTCGAGTCAGACCGGCTAAGGGGATTCCGTTTTCTTTTCGGCGGACGAAATACTGATCGGCACCCAAGACGGTCGACCATGTCAGAGTGACCTTAACATTCCCGGCACGTGCGACGAGGTTAGTCGGCGCAGACAGTCCTTTCACAGCGGACGCGGATTCACCCTCGGTGCCAGTACTGAGTGCGAGTGCCTGGACCATCGCCCGTCCGGTGACCGCCTCGAACCGCACTACTACCGTAGATGCGTCCAGACCTTTACCGGCTTTGTCCCAGTTCGCCTGACCACCATGGAGAGCGAAACCCATTCCCTGGACGGTCTTCCCTTCCAGACCGACGGCGTCGGCAGGCACCTGAAGACGCACCCATCTTCCGGATTTCGGGAGGGAACCCATATAACGTCTGCTTGCTGTACCTTGGATGCCCCACGCGATATTGTCGGATCCCCAATAGGCACGATGTTCGGTCGCACCGGCACCACCCGAAGTATCGGTCCATTGCAACATGATCTCGCTCGGCAGGTTCGCGGGATCGATATAGACGTAAGCGAACAGCAATTCCCCTTTGGCGACTGGGAGCGTCGCTGAGGCGTTATTGAAGTAATGCCAGTGGGTGCCGCTCGATAGCGGCGAGCGGTGATGTTTTGTGCCTGAGAATGGATTCGGGTTTGCCGTGCCCCATTCCCAGCCCTCGACGACCGGGGGACCAGACGCCGCCGTGGACGCAGTCGCGCCGGCAGGGAGCGCGTCATCTATCCAGATGGTTTCCGGATCAGGCTCTGTCGGGATGAGCGGAACAGGAAGGCTGACAACGACGGGTGAGCTCACCGCTCCACCGTAATAGCTTGTGCCATCCGCGTAGGCAAAGATGTCAAAGTTCGACAGTGCCCGCTGTCCGTTGATGTCTACATGGAACAGCCGCTGACCACGCGCTGCATACTCCGTTTCCAGGAAATGCAGGCTCAGGAAGTGCGGCAGGGCACGGAGTGCCGGGGCGGGAAGCACATAACTGAACGACTCCCCAGGCACCGCTGCCGGCGTGCCAGTCCCCGGCATACTGCTGTAACGCCCGTCATAGTAGAGCGGCAGATCGGGGTACTGTTCGAACTCGTCAGGCGGTGCTGTCGGCAACGTGTACGGGAACCCGCCCGCCATGAACGTATCCGCGAGCCAGACCTGGGATGTAATCGGGCTACCGGAAGGCAGAGTGAATGCAGGACCGCCACTATTGATACGAAGCCCGACAACCTTGACTTCCATCCAGGGGTCTGCCCACTGTGTATTGTCGGCGTCGGTCGCATCCACGGTAAGCGGGGTGTACTGGGTCTTGCCGGTGAATCGCACCATGACCGCCGTGTCCGGCTTCGCAAGGGGTGATGCAGCGATCCGTACTTTCACAGACACGGATCCATCCGCCCCTGCGACACTCACCGCGCCAGGCTGAACAGCGACTGAAATATCCCCGACTCTCGATTCAGCGTTGTACGGGTTTTTCGTAGTGGTTATGGCGACGATGTCGGACAGTGTGGCTGAGGGCGAGACGGTGAGCGTAGCCTCAACCTCTTCGCCGGGCCGGACTTCGATCAGCCCCGGCGAGAACTTCATCGTGAAGTTTTTGGCTGCCCCGCTCGGCACCTCAAGGTTCAGATCGCCGCTCGCGATGACGTCGCGCCAGATGCCAACGACTTTGAGCACATACCCGCCTGCCGGGCTGGCTTCGGTCGCGTACCCGACCTTGATCGTCAGTTGACTCGTGTACTGCCCGTCGCTGACGGTTGCCGGGGAGTAGCTGTAGGTGACACCGGGCGGCACATCCGCAAGCCACAGGGCGACCGGTTGAGTCGTGCCCGTGACCGTGACCGTCGTCGTGCCTTGCGTCCCGACGTTCACCGTGAGCGCACCCGGGTTAGCGACTATATTGAAGCGTGCTTGATTGCCCTGCGCGTCCACCACATCGAAAACGCCCGCGCCGACGCGACCGGGGTTGCCATTCGCGGCGGGCAGATTGTAACGCACTTCGTAGCCGTTGGCGACGAGCGCGTTGCCGGGGACGGCGACGGTCACGCCCTGGAAGCCGGGCAGGTCCACGAGATTCGGGGCGACCGTCCACCCGTTCGGCTGCTGGGCGGACGCCACCACGGTCCCGTCGAAGACGACCTGCCACGGGGTAGGCGCGGGCAGCGGGTCTCCGGCGACGAACGGGTCGGGGATGGTGATGTCCAGACTGGTCCCGACGCGGATGCGCGGGTTGTCGTAGGACCCGGAGTCCGCCGCGACGTCCCCAGTGTAGCGCGGTCGCACACGCAGGGTCAGGTCGGCGGGCGAGTTCGCGCTCCCCTGTGGCGTGTCCTTGACGTTCACCGGCGGACCGTCGAGACAAAGCCCGCTGATGCGGTCGGCGAACCGCAGGTTGTAAGACCATGTCGCAGGATCTGCCGGATTTAACGCGACGATTTTTGTTTGCAGATCGGCGATGATGTTCGCGGTGGATAGAGCCCAGGTCGCGACGTAGGGGAGCGGCTTGGGGAGTGCCGCATTGATCGGAAGGACGGTCGCGAAATCATACTCACCCAGTGCCGGGTTGTTAGGGTTCGTCGGGTTCGGGCGATAGACGCCCCATTCCATCTCGAACGTCCCGGCACCGAGCCGCGTTATGGTCCCCCGGCGGTTCGCCACGAGTCCCTTGACCTTGCCGCGGGTCGCCGTCCGCATATCGAAACTTGCCTGCTCGGTCGCGACCACGGAGGTGGCACTCTTGGTGAGCGTGATAAGGGCGGGGGAGCCGCGGGTGTCGGTGACGCGGGTGATCGCCTCGCTACTACCGCGCCGGTAATCGGCGCAGAGTGCGATAGCCTCGACCATCACCTGGCTGATGCCAGAACCGTTGGTCTGCACCTCACGGAAATAGCCACGGGTGGTATCCGCGTAATCACGCATCACCTGTAGCACCATGTCCCGGTGCGCACGGAGCGACCTGGACTGCACCAATGACGACGGGCGGGGGGGGGTATATATGGGGATGATGCGCACCCCCTTAGCACGGGCAGCAACTGCGACATCGTGCGCTAGCGCGAAGTCGCTTTCGGGCTGGAAATAGTTATCTTGGACACCGGTCGGCAGGTTGTCGGTGACCATAAATATAATTTTGCGTGCACCCGCCCGAAACTCAGTGGTGAAAGGCGCGTCCTGGTTTCTCCCCGCCGCAGGCAAGGTGTCTATGATCACCCGCATCGCTATGTCGGACGACTCCGGGAGATCTTCGAAACCCTCTGTTCCTACTCCGGAAGGATTATCTCCCAGATTGAGTCCTACCTTCTCTGTGAGGCTCTTCAAGAACCTGTCTTTGTTCTTTAGCCCGAACTCCTCCCGCACGAAAATAGGGTCGCCGAACCCACTTTCATAACT
>JACMIS010000410.1 GCA_014381035.1 Armatimonadota bacterium | reverse complement strand
TTTACTGCGCTAATGCTGCCATCCATGCCGCTCATCGTTCGAGTCTCCTCTTACTACATCTTAATTATCAGACACAGGGGTGATGTGGTAATTGCGGTGTAGTGAAACACGCACGTCGCGCTAGGCAGGCTATCGCCCCTACGAAAGAGATTCGGAGCAGTTTGGTGGATTGCGTCTCTACCCATGTACCAACGATAACCACCCGAGGACCGCGAAACAGGAAAGCGCGGCGGGGTATTGTTTCAACGTCCGCTCACGCTCCCTTCGCGGAGCAAGTCATCCAGGTCGAGGGCGCGGGAGTACATCGCGATGCCGCCGTCTGCGTTGCGCGGCCACTGCTCCTCGGGACGGTCGCGGTACAACTCGACCCCGTTCCCGTCCGGGTCGCTCAGATATAACGCCTCGCTGACGCCGTGGTCGCTTGCGCCGGTCAGCGATATATGGGCAGCAATCAAGCGGCGCAATGCATCCGCGAGCGCGGCGCGGGTCGGGTACAGGATCGCCAGGTGGTACAAGCCCGTGGTCCCCGGCGGCGGGGGAATTCCGCCACGGCTTTCCCAGGTGTTGAGACCGATATGGTGGTGGTAACCGCCCGCCGAAATAAACGCGGCGTCCTTGCCGTATCGCTGCACCAGTTCGAACCCGAGCACACCGCAATAAAAGCCGAGTGAACGCTCTAAATCTGCGACCTTGAGGTGAATATGCCCGATACGCGTGCCGGGATCAATAGTGTTTTGTAGGGAGCGATTGACATCTGTCGGCATGATATTTCCTTTGTTCAGGGGCGACCTGTACCTATATAAGTATGCCAGTTCTCCGGAAGATGTTGCATTTTTCTATGGGGTGGGTGAAAACCCCGGAAAAGAATCCTGAAATAAAAAAATAATATCTCGTATTGACAACGGAATGGAGTTGATATATGTTTCCACAAGCGGTTGTGGAAATCACACAAGCGGGTTTCGCCGCGAGCAAAGCAACTACTACGGCGGCGAATCGCTGGCACTAGACCCGCAAAACCCGAATATCGTGTACTTAGCCGCGGGAAAATACACGGCGGACTGGGCACCCAAAGGCGCGATCTTCAAATCGGTTGACCGGGGCAAAACCTGGAAAAAACTGCCGCTCGAACTGAAAATGGGTAGCAACGAAGACTACCGTACGTCCAACCCGCGCCTCGTCGTCAACCCGACGCGCTCGTCCGTGCTTTTGTTCGGCTCCCGCCGCGCGTGATCGGCGTCATCCTGCTCCACGAACCGTTCACCGCATGGACGGCGGCGGGCGCGTCCCTCGTCCTGCTCGGCGCGGGCAACCTGGCACTCGCCGGGAAAAAGAAAGCCGAGTCTTGACACGGCATCCGGTTTCGACCCACCCCTGCCTTTTCTGTTTACAAATGTAGTCAAAGCGCGATAAAATACGCCTGGCATGAACCAAACGGCTAACCGATCAATCATTGCGGGGGCGTTGCTCGCCGCGCTGGCGTTCAACCGCTCCGCCGGGGCGGTTGGGGAAACAAGTGCCGAACAGGCGTCCTCCCGGTGCGGCGACCGGCACCGCGTTGTCCGAAAAGTTGCCGCGTCGTCCGCGATGCCGCCGAAAAGCGCACACTCGAAGCCGCCTTCGGTCGCCCCGCGTCCCTATCGCATTAGCGGGGTGTTCCTCACAGACCTGCGCGGCAGAGGAGGGCGTGCCTATCCGAGGACCGCCCCCGCCATCGCGCACAAATACCCCGGTGCCGACCTCCTGGTGACTGTGGTCGCGGACGGGAAGGTCATCCTGCCGCCCCGTGCCCTGCGTCTCAAGCTCCCCCTCAAGGATCAAACGCCGAAAGGGGCGTTCGTGGAAGTACTTCGGCTTTCCTCGGACGGGATGCGCCTTGCCGGTCTGCTGTGGCACGGGGATTTTCTCAACTCCGCTTATAAAAGCCATATGGACCTGTGCGTTCTGGCGCATCCCGACGGGCGGATGCGCCGCCTCACCCGCGACACCTTTTTCAGCCCGTTCCACGGCTACCCGCTGTGGGAGTGGTCGCCGGACCATCGGCAGATCGCGGCTGTCGAAATCCCGGACACGCGGCCTATCCCGTATGACACGCACCTCACCCGCCTGGTCGTTTTCGATACCCGAACCGGCACCACGCACACTTTATCCGAGCAGACCACGAAAAAAGAAGGCACCTTCATTCGCTTTCTCTGGGTCAAGGGGCAAGCGGGCGAACGCGGCGTGGCGTATCAGGTGCGAGGTGCCGCAGGCGATTTCCCCCCAGATGCGTCGAACGCGGAGATAGAAAAGAGCCGGGTCTGGGCGTGGTTCTTCGTGCCGGTGCCCGCCCGCCCCGACGCTGAACCGGGTCCGGCGCGACCTATCGCGGATGCCGAACTGGCGGACTACTCCATTTCCCGTTTCCCCGCCGCCGTTATCGAAGCCCAAAAGAAGTTGCGCTACGACTTCTCGTCCGCGTCGCCCCGCGACACGATGGCGGTTTTCCACCGCGACGACAGCGGAGTGATGGACGTGCCAGGACCCAACCCGGACGGCTTCCCCCCCTGGATCACGGTGGAGGCGGGGCGCACGGCAGTGGTGGATGCCGCCGGGAAGAAGCTGATGGACCGCGACGATAAAGAGTGGAAGTGGGGGTCCGATTGGTCATGGGACGGGCTGCTTTTGACCTCCGAAGACGAGGACGATTCAGAGCGGAGATATTCGGCTCTGGACCCACGCACCGGCGTCACGCGGCAGGCGGTCATCCCTGCGCAGGTGCCGTCCCCGTGGCACCAATGGCTACACCTCAGTCCGACGGCGGCACGCCGCGCCGCTGCATACTGGCGTCGCGCCCCGAACCGCTAGCCGGGCAGGGGGTGACCGCCTCATATCACCCGGCGGTGTCGCCCCTGCCTCCCTCGCTTTCGCCAACACGCTCAATCATCGGCATTCCCATCCCTCCCGCCCCTTTTTCAAATTCAGGTGTTTATAAAACGGCGTGGTTAGCAATCGAAGTGCTGGTCCCCGATGAAGGAGCGAATGATTTTCTCCAATTTTGCCATCGAAGCCCAGGCGGGGATCAAGACGGCAAAGAACGCATATTCCCTGACTCCCTCCCCGCGAAGCCAGGGGATGTCGGCGTTAACGAGCCATCGGAATCCCATGGAGAAGCAAACCATCATAATTACAGCAGACGGAAGGCTCAACAAAAATCGGTTCCATGCGACTCGCCGTAACCGAGCCGTGAAGAATTCCGCCTTCCGCGCCGTCACCGCCTCGATGTTTGTTTTCGCATGAGACACGGTGTGTGTTTCGTCTTGCACCCCGAAGAAACGTCCCGTCGGGCGAGAAACTTCGTTTTTGCTTTGCTCTTTCTCAAAATACTGGATCGTCATTGGTTGCTCCCGACTCATTCACCCGGCGAAGACAGCCCAGCGTTCTCTTTGCGTCGTTTGTACCATTGCTCGAATAACTTGATCGAAATCAGTAGCAACGTTATGCCGAGCAACAGATAAAAACACATTTGAAACCAATCCCGTTGGAAATGTTGTGAACTGGCAACGGCGATGAAAAACGGATAGGTGCTGACAATCAACGTAAGAACCGGAGCGATCAACGGCACCTTCGGCTCCTCGCGAACGTTGCTCCCGACGATTTCTTCCTTCCCGGTCAA
>JACMIS010000409.1 GCA_014381035.1 Armatimonadota bacterium | reverse complement strand
GACGCTCCGCCACCCAGAGGGTACCCGGGAGATCACCGGGGCGTAACGTCTTGCGGGATCGCCAAACGCCTTGCACCCGTCCCGGACGCGGAGCGTCCTTAGCCGAAGGCTTCTACCGGTGGGTGAAACCCCCGAACAGGATCATTCGGTCTCATGGAGCGCGTAGGCGACCGCCTGTTCCCAGGAACAGGCGCGTCCGGCGTCGAAAAGGCGTCGGAAGTTCTCCTCGCCGCCGTGCCCACAAAGCGCGGCTATTTTCTGCTCGTACTCGCGTTCCCCGGCGGGCGAGCGAAACGCGCCCAACGCCTTTCGTAGCCCGTCTTCCGTTCCGTACAGAAAAATGGCACGGTCGACATCGCCCTTTTCCTCGGCGATTTCGCCGAAGCCGCGCAGTGCGAATATCCCGTCGCGCCGGTTGCCGATGGCGCGACACAGCGTCAGGCACTCCGTGAGACACGCGGTGGCTCCGTCGAAATCGCCCTGCAACCGGAGCACCGGGGCGAGATTGGTCAGCACATTCGCCACACTGGATGAATCCCCGGACCGGCGTCGCAACGTCAGGCTTTCCGTGAGATACGACTGCGATTCCGCGAAATCGCCGCGATGCCGCGCGATGTTGCCGATGTCGTTGAGAACGTCCGACAGACCGGTATCGTCTCGCAGGGCGTGGTAGATCGTCCGCGCTTCGCCGTAATAGCCGTATGCACGGTCTAAATCGCGGCGCATCAGCGACACCGCGCCGAGACCGACCAACGCCTGTGCCTCGCCGCGGGCGTTGCCCAGCGATCGCCAGATCCCCAGACTTTCCTGGTGGTACTGCTCGGCGACGGGGAAATCCATCTGCCGCATCGCTAGCGTCGCGGCGGCGTGGGTGGCGCGGGCGCGCTCCTCGCTCGGTGCCTGGGCGTCGGCGCGGGAAAGAGCCGCCTGCAATCGCTCCCTGCCCTCGCTGAAGTATCCGCGCACCTGCCAGAACGGCTGCAAGCGGCTCGCGAACGCGAGACACTCCGAGGCACTGTCTGGTCCGTGGAGCAGCCAGTCGAACGCGGCCCGTATATTATCCAGGTCGCCTTCCAACTGATCGAACCACGGATTCGAACTGTTCTTCGCGTTTTTGCCATCCCGCGACAGATGGACGAAGTACAGCGCGTGGCGATGGGCGATGCGCGGGGCGTCGTCCATTTCCGTTCGTTTCTGTTCCGCAAACTCACGGATCGGTTCCAGGAAGCGGTAGCGCGGCTCGTCGTCGTTCACGCAAACGATCAACGAATGCTCCTGCAAAACGCGCAATGCTTCCAGCGTATCCGCGCCGCAGACCGCTTCCGCGGCGTCCAGCGACCAGCTCCGGCGGAACACGGATAAACCGGCGAACAGGCTACGCAGTGCGGGGGAAAGAAGGTCATAACTCCATTCAATCGTGGCGTGCAGGCTCTGGTGGCGTGCCGGCAGATCGCGCCGCCGACTGACCAGCAGGTCCATCTTTTGCTCCAGCCGTTCCCACATCTTCTGCGGCGGCAGGGTGCGTATCCAGGCGGCAGCCATCTCGATAGCAAGCGGCATTCCTTCAAGCAGACGGCACAGCGCGATGATCGCCTCCGCGTTCTGGGAGGAAAGCGCGAAATCGGCGCGTACCGCTCGCGCCCGATCCTCATAGAGCGCGACACTCTCGTTGCGATTCAACCCTTCCAGCGAAATGTTGTCGTCGGGGAGCAGAAGCGGGGATAACGCAAAGACCTGCTCACCGCCCAGCCCGATGGCGATGCGCGAGGTTGTCATACAGGTGAGACCGGGGGCATGATGGAGCAATGTCTGGATCATATTCAGAACATCGTGTGTCGTGGACGACGCATCGTCGTGTACCAGTTGCTCCAGATTGTCCAGCACGAGTAGCGACGGCGACTGAGCCAGAAACAGGGCGGCACGCTCCAGAACGGTGTCGGGCGGGTCGGGCGGCAGTCGCAAGGCACCGGTCAGTGCGGCAGGAATCTGGTCCGGTTCCGTGGCTCCCGCGAGTGACACAAACCAGACCCGATTCTCGAACCGGGCGGCGATCTGCGTGGCGATTTCGATAGAAAGGCGTGTTTTCCCGATACCGCCCGGTCCGAGGATGGTGACAAGACGTACCTCCGGCGACAGCAGAAGGTCGGCGATTTCCTCCCGTTCCTGAGCCCGCCCGTAAAATCGGGTGAGTTGTAGCGGCAAGGATGGGGCAGACAAACGGGGGATATCCCGAACGTTCTCTACCGGCGGCCCCGGAACGGCGGATTGGGCGTCCGTCGCCGATGACTTCCCGATTTTTGCCCGCCGTATGCTGGAGACAGTCCGGGCTGGCGTCCCGTAGTTCGCTTCCGCCACACGCAGGCGCAACCGGACCTGCGCTTGCTGCGCCGCTTCGTCGAAGGGGATCAAGGCGACCGCTCGTTCTACGCACGCCAGTGCTTCCGCGTGCTGCCCCGCCGTCTCGTACAGTTCGGCCAGTTGCACGAGGCTCTGGTAGTGTTCGTTTCCGCAACGGTTCCGCGCCGATTCCGCCCAGTCGGCGTAATTGCCCGGAAGCAGTTCCCCGCGATATACCTCTACCGCCTGCTGGAGGAGTTCCGTCTTTTGCCCGTTCTCGGCGGCGCGGCGGGCTTGCCGCAGAGAACGGTCGAAGTCCGCCACATCGGTGCTGACCGCTTCCGGGTTCAGGCGCACCTGTTGCCAATCACTCTGAATGATGCTGCGGGCGGCGACCCCGACCGGCTCTAACTGGCGACGCAGTTGCGCGAGTGCCGTACTGAGGTTATCGCGCCCGGTAGCCGTGTCCTTGTCGGACCAGAACAGTTCTACCAGTAGTTCGCGGGAGTGGGCTTGTTCCAGATTCAGCGCGAGATAGGCGAGAAGAGACGCCGCCTTCTGGGTGCGAAAGCGCGTGTGTATTTGCGAACCCTGAACCACACGAAGTCCGCCAAACAGTTCGACTCGGCAACGAGAGTCCATACATCTCCCTCGCAATATTCAGCGATTCAGCAACGCACCATGACGGGCTGGACCGTAATCTTCCCAAACAGTCAAATATATTTTCACTATTTATCCGGAAACCGGAAAAATCCTGTATTCGTTCGGAAAGGGTTCGGAATGCATCGCTATACTCCGTTCATATAACCAACCGGCCCCGTGGGGTGCTACCCATAAGCCATGCACGCGAACAATACGCTGTCCAAGGAAACGACAATCATGTTTACCATTTCTCACCAACGATTTACTACGCCCGGTTCTTGCCATCGCCGCAACGTCGGCTTCACGCTGATCGAGTTGCTCGTCGTCATCGCCATCATTTCCATCCTCGCCGCCATCCTCTTTCCCGTATTCGCCCAGGCACGCTCCAGAGCGCGGCAGGCTTCCTGCCTGTCCAACCTCAAACAACTCGGCACCGCGTTCCTGATGTATGCGCAGGATTACGAGGAAACCCTCGCCGTAAACAGCACCAACTTACTGGACTGGGATAACCCCAACGGCGGCGATTTCGCCGTGCGGCACCAGCCATACATGAAAAACCACGGGATGGTGTTCTGCCCGGAACGCGACACGATCATACCAACGGGCGCGTCCTACGGCAACGGTCCGAGTTCCACGACCTGGAACAAGGAGCGCAGACAACCCGGCTACGGCAGGAACTACGGTCCGTGGGAAACGAATACCGGTTTGGGGACATTTTCCCAGGTCACCTCCAATTTTTTCCCCGTACGAGTCCTGGCGGATTTTCCCGCGCCGACGGATACCATCCTTGTCGGGGACTGTAACGACTACCCGTACTACACGCTGGCACCCTATTTCCAGGATATTGACGGTAATACCAAGCGAGCCGTGCGCCACGGCGGCTTCTACAACTACGTCTTCGTAGACGGACATGCCAAATCGGTAAAGGTTGCCGCCTTTAGAACGGCCGGCGTGTTCACGATCATGCCGGAAAAAGTGGACGACGTTTACAAGTTCTGCTACGACCGCAAAGGGCGCGAGAACAGCGGTAGCGGGGCGAACACTTGCGAGCAACGGGTAAACAGCATTCTCGCCGGTCGCGTCAAACTGTAAAGGAACTCCTATGAAACAATCTTCTCCCCGCATCCGTTTCGCGTTCGTTGCCGGTGTGTTGTCGCTTGTCGTTTTCACCAGCGGGTGCAGTTCGCGAAAGGAGGCTTCCGCGCCTTCCTACCGGGAGCAACAGGCGGCGGCGCAAGCGGCACAGATCGTCGCGCCGGGCGGCGCACCCGCCAGTAACGCGGGGGCGGCAGTCGAGGAACGTGCCGCCGCCCCCGTGTTACCAGGCGATCCGGGATACAAACCGCCGTAAGAAGCCCGGCTGTCGTAGCGACACGCAAAATACGGTACACTAATCGCCGGACGTTTACTCATCGGAGTGCGCCCGGCGATACTGCTTTTACCATGCCATCCACCGAAAAACGCTACTACGTCACCACACCCATTTACTACGTCAACGGCTCGCCGCACATCGGCACCGCGACCACGACCCTGCTCGCCGACGCCCTGAAACGATACCAGTCCCTGCGCGGCACCCGCCCGTATTTCCTCACCGGAACCGACGAGAACGCCCGCAAAGTCCTCGAAGCCGCACAAAAAGAAGGCAAGGACCCGATGGCGTTCGTGGACGAAGTGTCGCAACGGTTCGTCGAAACGTGGAAGTTCCTCGACTGCGATTACGACAATTTCATCCGCACCACCGACCCCAAACATGTGTCCGTCGTGCAGGAAGTGTTTCGCCGCCTGTCGGCGTCCGGCGACATCTACAAGGGCACCTACGAGGGCTGG
>JACMIS010000408.1 GCA_014381035.1 Armatimonadota bacterium | reverse complement strand
TTCATGCCTCTGCAGGGTCGGCTACGATTTGTGTTCACCCGGACGGCGACGAAATCCAGGTATGGATCCGCGATAACGGAAATGGCATCGCGGTCACTCACCTACATCGCGCCACGCTGGAGTGTGGATTCACTACGTCAGATTCTTTAGGATGCGGCTTCTTTATTATTCTCAACACAATAGACTCGCTATCCCTTCTGACCAACACCTCGGGGACGACTATCGTTCTGTCGCAAAAGATCGGGCAGGAGACATCGAACCCGAAACGCGGTTCTTCTTCAAACCTTTAGCAAAACGGAACAGCGCGCCGATATGATTAACGCTCACGGAAGCAAGATTCACCTGCATGGAAAGCGTGCGGGTCGCCGGAAGGAGAAACATCATGTCATATCTCGGTACTGTTCTCAACCATAAACAAACCCCGCAATCGCAACCGATCCCGGATACGAACCAGATCGCGAACTCGGCGGGAGGCTTCGCGTTTCCGGTAAATGATTGGGTTCGTCTACGACGATTCCTGATTCTCGGCTCGGAGGGAGGCTCCTATTATGCTACAGAGCGCGCCCTCACAGCGGAGAATGCACAGGCAGTGCGGCGTTGTATCGGCGCGGATGGTGAGCGCACCGTCCGTGAAATTGTTTCCGTCTCGAACGCGGGGCGGGCTCCGAAAAACGACCCGGCGATTTTCGCGCTTGCGCTTGCCGCGTCGCTCGGGGATGAAGCGACGCGCCGAAACGCGCTTGAAGCGTTGCCGGTGGTTTGCCGCACGGGAACCCACCTTTTCCATTTCGCGCAGTTCGTGGATGGGATGCGGGGCTGGGGACGCGGCTTGCGGGCGGCGGTCGGGCGGTGGTACAGCGAGAAATCGGTTAAAGAGGTAGCGTATCAGGCGGTCAAGTATGGGCAACGGGATGGTTGGTCGCATCGCGACTTGCTTCGCCTCGCGCACCCAAAACCGGACAGCGACTCTCGCCGGATTTTATACCACTGGATCACGCAAGGCTGGGAGCGGATCGGCGATGCCCCGCACGATCAGAAGGAATTGCAGATCGTGTGGGCGATGGAGAAAGCAAAGGTTCCGGGCACGACCGCGAAAACTGTTGCCGAACTGGTTCGCACCTACGAATTACCGCGCGAAGCGGTCCCAACGGGTTTGCTCGGTGAGCGGATCGTGTGGGAATCGCTTCTGGAGCGAATGCCGCTTACCGCGCTCCTTCGTAATCTGGCGACGCTGACCCGTATCGGGATTATGGACTCGAGGGCGTGGCAAAATCATGTCGCAGGGCAACTAACCGATGCAAAGCGGTTAAAGGCAGCGCGGGTGCATCCCATTGCGGTTCTTGCGGCACTGAAAACGTATGTGCAGGGTCACGGCGAACGTGGCAAGCATACATGGAATCCCCATGCGAAAGTCGTGGATGCGCTAGACGCGGCTTTCTACACGTCGTTTGGTAATGTGGAAAGCACGGGCAAACGGTGGCTACTCGCTCTGGACGTTTCGGGGTCTATGGGCGGTGGCACGGTAGGCGGGATCGTCGGGCTGTCGCCGCGCATCGCGTCGGCGGCGATGGCGATGATCACTGCGGCGACGGAAAGCAACGTAGACACGGTGGCATTCCAGACCGACCTGACACGCCTCGCCATCTCGCCGCGACAACGGCTCGATGACATCGTGAAGACCGTCAGCAATCTGCCGTTCGGTGGGACCGACTGTGCCCAACCGATGCTCTGGGCGATGCGCAACAAGGTAGAGGCGGACGCGTTCGTCGTTTACACCGACAGCGAAACGTGGCACGGTGCCATTCACCCGGTGCAAGCGTTGCGCCAATACCGGGATAAGACCGGTATCGCGGCACGGCTGATCGTGGTCGGGATGGTAGCCAATCAGTTCACTATCGCCGACCCGGACGACGCCGGAATGCTGGATGTGGTCGGATTCGACACCGCGGCACCGCAAGTCATCGCAGACTTTGTGCGCGATTAGAGGAAAGGCGGCAACAATTTTGCCGCCTTTCTCCAATTCACTGCAAACCTCCCTTGGGGAAGACGATTTATTGCTTCACCGGGGGTCCGAGGAAATACCCGGCTCCAAAAAACAAAACGGCAACACCAACAAACGCGAGAATCGCGAACGTCGGAACCAGATACGCCATGTAAGCCGGTTCCCATTCTATGTCAATCATAACCAGTGTCATTGCCGGAAAGGCGGATTGTTGGGGTACCCACGTTGATAAGTACCAACTCCGCACCCATAAAGCAACGGGCAGGGACAATCAGATCGTGCCCAGCGAATATTAAATGTGTTGCTTAAGTCTCCGCATGATTATGCTATGATAAGCCTGATTTATGATAAATACCAGCCTTCCCCACGTGTATGTCTTTGACTTGGACGGTGTCCTGTATCGCGGTGCCGACGCCGTTGACGGTGCGGCGGAAACGGTCGCTCGCCTTCGGCACCGCACCGCCCCCTACCCCGCACGGTTATATTTTCTTACTAACAACTCCTCGCAAACTCGCGCCGATTACGTCGAAAAACTGACACGACTGGGGATGCCCTGTACCGAGCAGGAGGTCGTCACCTCCTCTTCTGCGACCGCGGCATACATCGCGCAAAACTTCGGAGTGGAGAACAAGGTCGCCCTTGCGGTCGGTGGTATCGGCATACGCGACGAACTTTCGCGCGTTGGGATACGGGTAGTACGAACCGATGAAGACGAGGCCGATTCCACTGATTTCGATTTCGTTGTCGTCGGGCTGGATCGGAGCCTCAATTACCAGACTCTGCTCCGGGCGCAACAGGCGATCTTTCGCGGAGCACGTTTTATTGCTACCAACCGTGACGGACAGTTCCCGGTCGAGGGTGGTAGAACCACGCCGGGTGCCGGGGCAGTGGTCGCCGCGCTGGAAGCCTGCACCGATGTCATCCCGCTGGTAATCGGCAAACCGGAAACACACGGCTTACAAACCATTCTGACCGCCTCGGGTGTGGCAGCAGCGGACGCGGTCATGATCGGCGACCGCCTTGATACCGATGTATTGTGCGGAAACCGATTAGGCGTTCCTACCGTATTGGTACTGACAGGTCTTACCAACAGGGAGCAAGCAGAGGCACAGGTGGCACAATACCCCGAGCGAACGCCGGGCTTGATCCTGTCCACTCTGCGGGAACTCGCCTGATAAACATCATGAGCCGTAACACCTTTTTCAGGAACGCCCTTCGATTCTGGACCCTTACTCCCTGGCTGGCTGTCGCCACCGCCTATGTTTCCGGCTTTCACATCGCGTACCTGATCGGACACTTTCCGGTAGTGTATCTTAGCGACGCGCCAGAAAATTGGGTATGTGGGGTGCTCAATGTTCTATCTTATTTCGCGCTGATGGCTTTGATTGCGAGCCCGGTGGCATGGACATTTTTTCTCGGTCTGAATTTCCGCGCGTTATTCCGTTCGGACTGGCGTATACATGTCGGCGTGTATACACTGGGTTGGACTGTTTTCCTCTTCCTGATACATGCTGATCCCGGCGGCATCATGGATTGGTGGTTTGACTGATGCTATCCCGGTCGCCATTCTTCGCAGATCGCGCCTTGCTCTTCTGGACGCTGGTCCCTTGGTTCCATACGGCACTGGTCCTGCTCGCTATCGCACGGTGCGAGTGGTACGAACCACGAATAACGTTCTTCTATGACTACCTGAACTCTCATGATCGGATGTTCGGGTGGCTTGCAACGCAAGGCTCGTCCTCGCAACTGTTTTTGTGGGCGAGTCCGCTCTTCTGGCTGATCTGTTTGCAAAGCCGATTACGAAGATTTCCCGCTTTCGCCTGGGATCAGTTGTTTGCGAAATACTTCGTGGGATGGGGTTTGTATTTGCTATGCGAGCGAATCAACACACACTGGATAATTGAGTTTTGAACCATGATGAGTACCGGAACCATGGACTTGCCGATGAATCATTTTTGTAGATATGTTCTGCGGTTTTGGACTCTGGTCCCGTGGCTTGCGCTGACATCGATTTATACGGAAGGTTTTTATGTCGCCGATACAATCGGCTACTTCCCTATCGTATGTTTCACAAACTCGCCAGGCGACTGGGTCAGCGACACCTTGTCCCGGCTTTCCGAACATTGTGTCCTTGCACTCATATTCAGCCCAATTGTGTGGACATTTCTTATGGTTTTGAACGCTCGACTTGTACGACGATCTGATTGGCGAGTTCATGCAGGGATATTCATACTCGGCTGGATGGCATTTCTGTTCACCTGGTTCTACGATACGACCGGCATATTTTCCTAGTGGATTGATTGATGGATAGATTTAAGCAGGGGCATGCCAACTTTCAACTCTGGCTCAAGATCACTACGAATACGAAGCGGTAACACCGATTAAACAAGGATTATGGAGAGGAAAAATACTCATGAAAAAAGGCTACGGCAGTGTATATCTCTGGGGTTGGACTCTGCTTCCATCCGTCTATGCTTTATGTGCCGCTCTCGTTGCTACAGCATTTTACATTTTTCCTCCCGATAACATAGGTGAGTACCAAAACATCATGGAGAACGTGTTTTGGATAGCACTTTCGGGTGTCGCGGCAATGCCCTTCTGCGGGGTAATTCGCTGGCATGCTCTCAAAAATGAAATGTACTTAAGCAAAGAAGGCAAGAAGTTGCATAAACAGGTCTATGTTACAGGAATAGGATTATATGTGGCAGCTTCTCTAACTGCCTTCTGGCGATTGTTATCAACGGCGCACTTCTGAACTTCAGATGGGCTACAATCAAGGTATGACCAATACCGAGATCGCCAACCGCTTTACTCGCATCGCTGACATTCTGGAGATTCAGGGCGAGAACCCGTTCAAGATCAAGGCGTACCGCAATGCGTCGGCGACGATTCTGGATTTGGAGGAGCCGCTTGCTACCCTGAACGAACGCGGGGTGTTGTCGGAGTTACCGGGGTTCGGAGACGCCATTGTCAGCAAGACGCAGGATTTCCTCTCTTCCGGCACGACCGCCCTCTACGAGCGCATTAAAGACACCGTGCCGGACGGGGTCGTGCGGATGGCTACCATTCCTGGTTTGTCTCCGAAGACGGTGAAACTATTGTGGGAATCGCTATCGGTCACGACGATTGACGAATTAGAGAAGGCGGCGCGTGAAGAGAGAGTACGTGTCCTTCCCGGGTTCGGCGCGGCGAAGGAAGCGAAACTGATCGAGAATATCGAGCGGTGGCGTCGC
>JACMIS010000407.1 GCA_014381035.1 Armatimonadota bacterium | reverse complement strand
TATTCCCGAGCGGCAACCGGTCCCGATTCCCATAATGCCTGGTGAGGATATTCTGAAATTGCATATTTTTGTAGATAAAATGATGCTGGATGTGTACGCCGCCGACGGCATGGTGAGCTCTGTTAGCACATTACGCGGGGTCCAACTGGAAGATGTGGGACTGCATCTATTCGCCGAAAAGGGGACAGCTACGATCCGGTCCTTGAATGTCTACCGCATGAAACCGGCGACGTTTCGACTCGATATGTTCCGTTAGACAGGTTGCTCCGGCACAAAATATCATAAGGAACAGCGACGCTACTCGATGATACACAACCAGAATGTTAATCCGGCTACGACAGATATAGAGAGTGACGCGCCGGATAAAGAGATGTTATTCGTCTACGGCACGTTGCGCCCGGGCGGGGTAGCCAGCGGTAAACTTCCTTTGTTGCATTGTCCGGTCGGGACGGCAACGGTCTCTGGCGTTCTCTATGATCTCGGGGCATATCCGGGCATAGTATTGACCCCGAATGACCCTGCCAACCAGCAACGGGTCGTAGGTGATGTCCTTGCTATTTCCAGGAAAACTCTACGCTTTGCCGATACCTACGAGGGATACGAGCAAGAAAAGGAAGACGCGAGCTGGTACACCCGTAAACGGGTCGTCGCCCGTTTCAACGACGGCTCTTCGGTGCTGTGCTGGGTCTACGCAGTCAACCTGCAACGGTTTCCGAAAGCGACACACGTGGAGTCTGGGGATTGGCTAAAGCATTGCGAAACCAAAACGGAATGGTTCCCAGATACATGGCCCGATTAAAGACGGTTCGTATCCTGTTCAAGCATACTCTGCATCACCGAACGGCTCATTTTCAGAGATGGTGCGCGTACAGACAAGAAATCAGTCATATGCGCACCAACTCTGCCATATATTACTCGCCAGCGTCGCCAGTGGGGCGTGGCATTCCGAGCAGATGGTAGCCGCTGTCTACGAACAGGACTTCGCCCGTTATTCCCCGTGACCAGTCGGAAACCATAAAGGCGCAGGTGTCACCGACCTCCTCGATTTCTGTGGAGTGGCGGAGCGGCGCAGTCTGCGCGGCGAACTTGAGCATGTCGCCGAAGCCGGAAATGCCACGCGCCGCGAGCGTCTTGACCGGTCCCGCCGAGATCGCGTTGACGCGGATCTTCCCGGGACCCAGATCAAACGCCAGATACCGGACGCATGATTCGAGAGCCGCTTTGCCGATTCCCGCCGTGTTGTAATTCGGGAACACGCGCTCGCCGCCCAGGAAAGTCAGCGTGACGACCGCGCCGCCATCCGCCATGAACTGCTCCGCCGCTTTGGTCGCAGTTACCAGCGTGTACGCGGAAATGTTCAGCGAGATGTCGAAATCGTCCGAGGAAACATCCACGAACCGCCCGGACAGTCCTTTCGCGAACGCGACGGCGTGAACGATGAAGTCAATCTTGCCGTTGAACGTTTCCCCGACTTTTTCGTGCAGTGCCGCAACCTGCTCCGGCTTTGTCAGGTCGCACGGTTCGATCAGTTGCACCGCGCCGTCACCGAGTTCCAGGGCGAGTTTGCGAACGTCTTTTTCCTCACGCTCGCCTAAAAATGTCAGGCACAGTTTCGCGCCTTCGCGGGCAAGCGATTTGGCGCATCCCCACGCGATAGAGCGTTCGTTGCGAACGCCGTAAATGATTCCGGTTTTCCCGTCCAAAAGTCCCATAAGTATGCAAAAGCCTCGATGTTTTCCCCGCGTTCCCTGATCCCAACGCGATAATCGTTGCGCGAATTGTAACACGGAGACAATAGACGGTGCAAAAACAAAAGGAATCTTCACACATCTTGGTGAACGGTATTCAAGAGATTGGAGTGGATTGTCGCTCCCCCGCACGGGAAAGGAATGTATTCGATGCAGTATCGTTTCTTTATCAAGTCCGCCGTAGGATTGATTGTTTTTGGCGGTGCTATCGCGACGCCGCCCGCGAACGCCCGCCCTACCTTACCGGGATTTGAGATGACTACCTATGCCAGCGGCATTTCCAGTGCGACCGCGATGGCATTCGCGCCGGATGGGCGTCTTTTCGTCGCAGAACAGGGAGGCAGTCTGCGCGTCGTCAAGAACGGTGTCACGCAGGCCACACCATTTGCTACACTACCTGTAGATCCCAGCGGCGAACGCGGCCTGCTCGGCGTCGCCTTCGACCCGGATTTCGCGAACAACAACTTCGTTTATGTTTATCACACCACCGCTTTCGCAGGAGCCCCGCGTTTCAACCGGGTGACCCGTTTCACGGCAAGCGGCGACGTCGCGGTCGCCGGTAGTGAGTTTACCGTAGTGAATCTGGATCCACTCTCGGGAGCAACGAATCACAACGGCGGCGCGATCCATTTCGGCACCGACGGCAAGTTATATGTCGCGGTCGGCGATAACGCAAACCGGGCGAACGCCCAGACGCTGAACAACCGGCACGGAAAAATACTGCGCATCAACGCGGACGGTTCAATCCCCGAAGACAACCCGTTCTTCAATATCGCGACGGGTGATAATCGCTCTATCTACGCGCTCGGTCTGCGTAACCCGTTCACGTTCGGCGTTCAACCGGGCACCGGATTGACGTATGTGAACGACGTCGGGGAGAACACCTGGGAGGAGATCAATGTTCTCGGCGCGGGGAGCAATTTCGGTTGGGGGAGCAACGGAGGTGCCAACGAAGGTCCGTTCGATCCTCTTACGTTTCCTACATTCACGGCACCCCTCACTGCTTATCTACATGGCGGAGGGACGGAACGGGGATTCTCTATCGCCGGGGGCGCGTTCTACGACCCGGCGGTAAATAGTTTCGGGGCATCCTACCTCGGCGACTACTTCTACGCGGATTTCGTCAACGGTTGGATTCGCTCCGTGGACGCCGGAACCAGTACTACATCGCTGTTCGCCTCGGGTCTGGGGAACATCACCGACCTGCAGGTCGGCTCGGATGGC
>JACMIS010000052.1 GCA_014381035.1 Armatimonadota bacterium | reverse complement strand
GGGAATTAGCGTGCGCCGGGGAACGATTCGACATCGTGCTCTCGAACCATGTCCTGCACCACCTATCCGACGCCGAGGTCGCCGCGCTGTGCAACGATTCCGCGACTCTCGCAACGAGGTTCGCACTTCACGCCGACATCCACCGCCACCCGTTCGCCTACGCCGGCTTTCCGCTCATCGGCGGCTGGTTCCGCGACTCGTTCATTCTGGAGGACGGGTTGCGTTCGATCCGCCGTGCCTTCACGCCCGACGAACTGCGCCAACTCGTCCCCGACGGCTGGCATGTCCGAACTGCGTTCCCGTTCCGCCTGAACCTGCTATGGAACGCCTGACTCTCCCGTCCGAGACCGAAGTCGCTATCGTCGGCGGTGGTCCGGTCGGTTTACTGTTGGGGTGTCTTCTTACCCTGCGCGGTGTAGATTGCATGATTCTGGAACGGCGCACGTTGCCGACACCGGAATCCCGCGCCTTCGGAATCCACCCACCCGCGCTCAAGGTTCTGCGGACGGCGGGCGTCGCGGGCGAACTGATCCGGCGCGGGGTTAAAATCGCCGGTGGGCAGGTTTTTGTGGATAAAACGCGCCTCGGCAGAATGTCACTCGACGCCACGGACCCGACATTCCCGTTCGTGCTCTCCGTGCCGCAAACCGTGACCGAGTCGGTGTTGGAGCGGCGATTGTACGAACTTGCGCCGGGCGCACTGGTTCGCGGTGCGGACGTGACCGCTGCAGAGGATAAGGACGGTGGGACTTACCTGACGATAAAGACGGTCAGCGGCGGACGGCGGGCACGGCTCCGGGCGCGATACGTCGTCGCCTGTGACGGCAAGCATAGCACGCTCCGGGAAAACGCGAACATCGCGTTTCGCGGCGGCAAATACCCCGACTGTTATCTGATGGGGGATTTCGCGGACAACACGCCGTTCGGCACCGATGCCGCTCTGTTCGTCACCGGAGGCGGTATCGTCGAATCGTTCCCGCTCCCCGGCGGGTTGCGTCGCTGGGTCGTTCGTCTGCCGGAACGCATGGAGACGCGGGACGCCAACGATTTAGCCGCCATGGTGCGCGAGCGGACCGGATTCGTCGTCCCTGTCGAAACCTGCCTCTGGATGTCCCCGTTCGGGATCGAATACCGTTTGGCGGAGTGCTTCCACCGGAAAAACCTTTTTCTTGCCGGGGATGCCGCGCATATCGTTTCACCCATCGGCGGACAGGGCATGAATCTCGGTTTTCTGGATGCAGGTGAACTCGCTACGACAATACTGTTTCTATTGAACCCCTCTGAATTTCTAGTGAGGGGCAAATGGCAACCCATCCCCTCGTCGTATCAGTATGAGGAGTCACGCAAAAACGCGGCGAAAACTGCCCTTCGCCGCGCGGAATGGAACACACACCTCGGGCACCCGTGCCCCGTATGGCATCCGCACCGTGCTTTAATCTGGGGGATAGTAAACATCCCGAAGTTACGCCGTCACTTTGCCGGTGCATTTACCATGCAGGGGTTGGACGGGAAGTAGCATTTCCCCGAACGGTTCACCGTCCGAACCCCGAATCACAAAAAACAACGGCGGGAGCAATTTGCTCCCGCCGTTGTTTTTGCGCTATCCTACTTTTTACAAACTGTCGAACGTTCTGAGACTAATCGAATCCCTGCGTGACATTCGGGCGACGCGCCCCTGCCCAGTGATTGATGTAGTATGAATCGTTCAGGTTGCTTTCCTTGACACCGCCACGGCTGGAAGCATGAATAAACTTGCCGTCTCCCATGTAGATGCCGACGTGCGAGACGCCGCGCTTGTAGGTGTTCTTGAAGAAGACCACGTCACCCGGCTTCAGGTCGGCCTTGTCCACCGGACGCCCGCAGTTGTACTGCTCGGCGGCGGTTCGGGGCAGGTACTTGCCCTCTTTCGCGAAGATGTGGCGGACGAACGAGGAGCAGTCGAACGCGCCACGGCCTTCCGCGCCCATCCGGTAGGGCGTCCCACGGAAGGACATCGCGCCGCGAACCACGCGGGCGTCCCGCTCTTCCAGGTCC
>JACMIS010000406.1 GCA_014381035.1 Armatimonadota bacterium | reverse complement strand
CTTGGCAGCATCATTGTTTGGGGTATTGCTCGGAAAGCGCAAAATTATTTTGTTGCTGAGGCTACTTACCGTGCTGAAATAGACCGATTGAGCAAGGAAATGCAACAAGTTGACTACCAATCCAATCGGTAACCGCTAAACAAGTCCCTGCCGTGCGGCAAGCAACGCCGCTTCCGCCCGCGTGTTGACTTCTAACTTGGCAAAGATGTTCGAGATGTGGTTCTTGACCGTCTTTTCGCTGATGAAAAGCGCGTCCGCGATCTCTTTATTGCGTTTCGCTTTGCCGATCTCGGTCAGGACTTCGCGTTCGCGTTCGGTCAGTTCGGCGAACACGGCGTTGTCGGCGGCACGCTGGATGGATAGTCTGCCGAACTCGGACAGGACGCGGGAGACGAGCGACGGGTGGAGCAACGCTTCCCCGCGCCCGACCGCGCGAACGGCGGCGAGTGTTTCCTCGGGTGGCGAGTCTTTCAGAACGTAACCTTTCGCACCTGCTTTTATCGCGCTGAAAACCCGTTCGTCGTCGTTGTAGATGGTCAGGATGACCACGCCGACGTTGGGCATCTCACGGCGCAGGGTTTCGGTGAGCTGGATTCCGGTGATTTGCGGCATCCCGATGTCGGTGAGCACGACATCCGGCTTTTGCGCCCGCACGACGGCTAACGCCTTCGCGCCATCGCTCGCCGTCCCGACGACTGTGATGTCGTCCTCCAACGCAAGTAGCCGAGCCAGCATTTCGCGCGTCATCGTTTCATCCTCGGCAATAACGAGGCGTATTTTGTTCGCGGGTTCGGTTGGTTCCATAAAAACGATTTCGGCACGTTGAGCCGTTTTGCCTTCTTATCCGTGGCGGGTCCGACGAAACGCGCCAGGGGTGATCCCGACACGCTCCTTGAATTGCCGCGAGAAGAACGGTACGGTGTCATATTCCAACTGCTCCGCAATTGCACTCAGAGTCAAATCGGTATCGGTAAGCAATGCGCGCGCACGGGCGAGGCGCGTTTGCAGCACGTATTCCTGTGGCGATAATCCGGTCGCTTCTTTGAAGCGACGGCGTAGAGTGCTCTCCCCCATTCCGACCATGCGGGCGATTCCGGCATAGTTCGGGACGAATCGGTCGCCACCTCCCAGCTCATTCAAAACGCTCTGTAGCCAGGGTTGATGTGCCGGTTCGGTCTGTGTTCGTGCCTCCGCCAGTTCGATCAACAGGTTTTCCAGCAGGTTCGTTGCCCGCAGGTTCCCCCAGCGATCCCCTCGTTTCGTTTCGGCGGATAGCGTGTCGAAGAAATCGCCCCACTCGCGACCGGGCGGCGACGGTTGCGCCTCGGTGAACCAGATTCCGGAAGCGATCCATTCCTGAACACGCGGACCCCGGAATCCGACGTGGCGGTGAAACCATGAGGTCGTACCCGGCGCGGCATGGAAACGGATATAGGGACCGGGATACGCCGTCCAGAACCATTCTCCTTCCAGAATCTGTTCGTGTTTGTCGTAAGCGAGCGTGATTTTGCCCCGCTCCATATACTGCACGGTGTAGTAGTCCGGGATGTATTTGCTGATGCGAAAGTCGGCATTCTCGCTCCGGGTAGTTGCCAGAAAAATAAGGTCATCGGTGATCATATATGGATGAGCGTATTATATAATTTTTTGAGCGATGCGTCTATTCTCCACCGAACTAAACCCGGTTACAATATCCGCAGAATGTAATACACCCCAACGGAGGAAGTATGATGACAACGACCTTAACGGATGATCAATGGGCGCAGTACGAGCGCGATGGGTATGTACGCCTCGGCAAGCTTCTCTCGGATGAAGACCTCAAAGCACTGCAAGACCGCATCAACGCGATCATGCTCGGCACGGCAAATCTGGATTATGACAGCCTGCTCATGCAACTGGACAGTGAAGACGGCAAGTACGAGAACGCGGGCAGGCAATCAAAAGGGTTCAAGGGAGCACGGCTCGACTACCGCAAGATTCAGGACCTAGAGTACGACCCACTCTTTCGGGAGTTTATGGAACGTCCCATCTTTAAGCACATCTGCGCCCATGTGTACGGCGAAAATCATCCGGTGGAAACGTTCCGCGCGATGTTCATGAACAAACCGGCTCAGCGCGGGACCTTTCTGCCTTGGCATCAGGATCGCTGGACCTATCTCGACCGTGACCCGAAAATCACGCTGTGGACAGCACTCGACCCAGCGACGAAGGCGAATGGTTGCGTTCAGGTCGTGCCAGGTAGTCACACCCAGGGGATGATTAACCCATCACACCTGTCCGGGTTTCTCACCGAGGCACAAGCCGCTGAACATGCCCCACCTGAAAAAGTAGTTTTTCTGGAGTTGGAACCGGGCGAGGTGGCACTATTGCATAATTATCTGCTTCACGCGTCGGATGTAAACCACATGGACATTTCCCGCCGCGCATTCAGCGTCTGCTACATGGACGGCGACACGGTGAATACAACCGGCGAAAAATTCACACGGCTCTGGTAATCATAGGAGGCAGGGATCGCGCCGGTCTTATTGGTTCGCGATCCCTGCCCCGTATGTGTTATCCGGATGCAACCATGCCAAGATGAGTGGGATGGCAACTTTCAAGGTTAACAATACGGTTACTTCGTTGCTTTTTCCTGTGCTGGCATCGGAGCATTTGCCGCCTGCATACGCTTCGCCATTTCAGCGCGGGCTTCCGGTGGCATTGGACCGCCTTTAAAATCCGCCTTTTCTTTTTCAGTCATCTTGTTGCCCTGTGTCGTTGACGAACAGGATGTTGCCGCGAGGCAACACAACAAGGCGATAGCAATGTTGACGGGAAGGAGTAACTTTTTCATGGTTGTTTCTATTTCCGCGTCGCGACCCACATATTCTGTGCCGGTTTGTTGACCGGATCAGGGTTGGTCGCCGCCGGTTTCATCGATTTGACATGGCCATCACAGAAGACAAAGTTTGCCATGGTGGCATGATTCCCCGACACGGAGCCGTTCGGTCCTTTAGGATATTTCAGCGTCGTGGAACGGGTCCCGTTCGGCAGTTGGCTGGCAGCTAATCCATCCCAGTTATCCTGTCCCATGATGATAGCCCCCGGTGCGAACGAGCTAAGTTGCCCCCATCCACCGCTTCCTTTCACATCAGCACTATGCTTCTCTGTAATCAGAATAGACTCAGCCGGTCGGTTGACATCACCAAAGGCACGCGGTGCATCCTTGATCCAGTCCTCCTGCGCCATCGGCATGACCCCAACCAGATACTGGGGATTTCCCGGTGTTGGACTGAGATAGGTGTCCGGTCCTGTGGTCGCCCCATTACAGGCATAGGAAATGGGGACTCCGCCCCAACCAATCGTCCAGTCGATCTGCCACAGTTCTTTGTCCGAAGGGCAACGGAATACATCAATGGATTTCACATAGGGTTGCACTAGGACGGGCCAAGAGTTGTTCCAGTCGGCGTTGACGCCTATCGGGAATGTTTCATCATAGTCCTGACTGTACTGAAGCACGGAAAGCCCCAGTTGCTTTTCATTTGATAGGCACGACGTTTGGCGCGCTTTCTCGCGGGCTTGGGCGAACACGGGAAATAATATCGCGGCAAGAATGGCTATAATTGCTATTACTACAAGCAATTCGATGAGTGTAAACGCGTTCGAGACGCGCCTTGCTGGCGGATCCGTGTGTCGCGCGCTAGAGATTAAAAACGGAGTACGGTTAACTGACATTGTTGCCCTTTCGTTGAACCAACGTTGGTTCATATGCTTTAACAGGAGCGTGAACGTTAATGTCCACCTCTTACTGAATAGGAGGCATTCATCGCCTCACTGATTTCAACATGATTGTATACGTGCTATTTAAATTTGTCAAATATAGAAACGTTTGAAAAAATAATAGCAGAATATATTTTTACGCTTCGTCCTATTTGAAATATGCGGATAGTGTAGCGCGTCGTTGATCAGAATACCTGTGGTCGAAAACAAGAACTGACAGCCTCCCGCGGACCGTTTGTCGGCGGGAGGCTGTCACGATTCGGAACTATACTCGCCGGAGCCAGACCCGCATCACGCCTGGTTCCCGGTTCGCCCACGCATAGTACGGTATGAGCGTGATGTCCGGTGCGGCGTCCGGGTAACCGCCGTAGTCGTCTGTTGCGGGGCGATACAGAGCACTCCCGTCGGTGTCGATGTTCCATGCCACACCTTTCAGGGCGGTGATTCCCGGTAGATCGGGCAGATGACAGGGCAGTAATCGCGGTGTGAGGTCGACGCCGATCTCGCGCACGTCGCCCCGGTTATCGTTGGCTTCCGCGCAGTACAAAAGCGGGCCACGGAAGTAAGCCATCCGAGCCGATGCATCGTTGACGAAGGGGTGCGCGACAACCGAACGTACGGGCATGGGAAGACGAAGATGTAATTGCTGGCCTATAGCCCCCGAGATAGACACCGGCGCGAAAGTTCCCGGTTCCGCAGCCACCTCCTGACCGTTCGCAGCGATGGTCGCGCCTTTTGCCCATTCCGGAATCCGCAAATGGAGCGGGAACGGTCCCGTGGCTTCCGCGATACGGATCAAGATTATCCCATCCCAGGGATAACTGGAATCGAGCGTTAACTTGATCCTCCCCGCGTTCGGTAATTCGATCATTGCCGTGCCCTGCGCGTAAAGGTTGATGAACACGCCCCCGTTATCGTCCGTCGCGTAAACATAACCAGGGAGTTGTGCGAGCAGGCGGGCGACGTTGGGCGGGCAACAGGCACACCCGAACCATTTTTGGCGGCGGTGTGTCCCGTCGTTTTCGAGCGGGTTCTGGTAGAAATACTCATCCCCCGACAGCGATAGACCGGGTAGGACGGCGTTGTAGAGGGTGTGTTCCATTAAGTCGGCGTATTTCGACTCACCAGTCGAGAGGAGAAGGCGATAGTTCCACATCACCGAGGCGATAGCCGCGCACGTTTCCGTGTAGGCGCGGTCGGCGGGCAGTTCGTAGTCTTTGCCAAAAGCTTCCCCTTCCCAGCGCGACCCAACCCCGCCGGAAATGTACGAGCGACGTTCGACCATGTTTTTCCACTGGGCATGAATGGCATCCGACAACACGTGCTCTCCGGTCTCCAGCGCAACATCGGTCGCGCCAGTGGCGAGGTACAGCATCCGTACCGCATGACCGGTGACTTCCTGGAGTTGACGATACGGCACGTGGTCTTGCATATAGCGGCGATCATGGTGCCCGGAGTGGTTCGTTCGATACGCCGCACTCGGTTCCTGACCGCGCGCATTGACAAAATATTCCGCGAGGAGCAGATATTTTCCCTCTCGGGTGGCACGATACAGTTCCACGAGGGCAAGTTCTATCTCTTCGTGCCCGCAAGTCCCTTCTCGCTTCCCCGAATCCGCAGGACCGAACGTGTCGTCTAAATGATCGGCGACCCGGCGGGCGACGCTCAACAAATGTTCAGAGCCCGTCGCCCGGTAATGCGCCACCGCCGCCTGCACGAAATGTCCCATACAATACAGCTCGTGCATGTCGCGCAGATTCGTGTATCGTTCCCCTTCGCGTTCAAACGAATAGTATGTATTCAGGTAGCCATCCGGCGATTGCGCTTTTTCGATCAGTTCGATGGCGGTTCCGATCTGGGTCTCAATCTGCGTCCGATTTTCCAGAGCCGGATCGGCAAGCGCGGACGCGGCTGCTTCTAGCCATTTGTACACGTCGGAATCGTTGAAATAGATCCCGTCGAACGGTATTTCCGGCGTATTGTCTATCACGCGTCGGAAATTACGCAAACGATTCGTTGTTTCCAGATGGTCAAATTGCGACGGTATAGTGACCAGACGATTGGTTTTTCGACGCGGCTCGATGAAATCATCATTGAGGTGGACGGCATCTATCGCGACAGGTCGTAAGCGGGCATGCGGACTATGGGAAGTGTCAACTACATACGGGATCGGGGGCATAGAAATCGGCTCCTTTGCAATTGTGCTACACCGGTATGATAGCGACTTTGCAACACGGGAACAAGAGATAATACCGGAGAAAACCGGCATGATTCCGACTTTCCTATTGCGTGTTGACATACGCACGGGCATGAAGGCGGCGGAAGCCTTGCGGCGACACCGCGAGATGCCGTTTGAAGACGCGGCGAAAATACCCGGCATCCGCGAAGCCGGAGACACGTGCGATCTCCGTGATATTTTTGCTGTCATCGAGGAGCAAAGTGCGTGCATACCGGAGACGGTACTCGTGCAGTGCCTCGGTCAGCGGTTTGCCATAAGTCCGGCGGAAAACGCGCCCCAGGTAATCGGGATTCACGTGTAACGTGTTCGCGACGATTTGCGTGCTCAGGTCTGCCTCCGCAAATCGAATACGCAACAGAGCATCCGCACGATCCGCCAGACGTACCCCGGCATCTTCCGGCAACGGTACCACGGGACGGTTCGCCCGCATGGCGATCTCGGAAAACATTTCCAGCAGGAGTAGGCTACCACGAAACCCGGAGCCTTCGTCGCCACTCGCCTGAATATCCAGAAAGCGGCGGCAGAGCGACATCAATTCGTCGGTGGTGCCGATACCGAGGGCGCGGACGTGCTGTGGCACATCGAGCGACGAGGAATCCGGAGACGCCACGGCGTCGGCTCGGTCGAAATGGAACCAGTAAAAGGAAAGGTTGTCGTCATACGGTCGCGTTCCGAAATGCCGTCGGTGAGGAAAGAGAAGGAGCGAATCGCCCGCACCGACGAGGAACGGGGTTTCCTGTTCCTGAATAGCGAGTGTGCCAGATCGCACGACGATCAATTCGTGACTGTTCAGGATGCGGTCGGGATGTGTACCGGTCCCGCGAGACACGAAGAGTCCGCCGTTGTGTGTCCTGAGCGGTAGGTTTTGAGAGATTGTCAGCACGTTTTTTCTTTGTCCTACGCGGACGGCACCAACTCGGCGGAAACGCGTTTCCGTCTGCCTTTGTTGGATCGGTTTACCTGCGGTGCTCTTTTCCCTTTATAAACCTTTGTTTCGATGGTCTCAATGGCTTGCGCTTCTCGCTCTTGCCAGGAGCCGTGCAAGCGAACGTAGGGATAGGCTCGTTCATCCAGCATCGCACGGCATTCTTCCTCGAAGCGAACCCGATCCGCGTAAACCGGTTGTATCCGTTGTTCCTCGTGCGTCCAATCGTCCGACGCCGACATGAGCAGATATAGATCGTAACGTTGCCGTTCTACCTGCTCCCAGACGAATGGCGGAACGTGTCCCAGAAAGAGACGGCAGTAGAGAGCGGTGACAATGGCTTCGGTGTCGGAAAAGACTACGCGGTTACATTGTCGCGCCATCGCTTCAACGGAAGCGGCTTGCCCGCGAATGAAATGGTGCATGGTTTCTATGTCGAACCCTCCCGGCGCGTACAATCGTTCAAGGGCGGGGGCGGGAATCGTTTCCAGGTAAGTCCGCGCATACTCGGGCGCGAATGTCGTGCCGAACTGTTGGGCGAGTCGTTCGGTCAGTGTGGATTTGCCGCTCGATTCCGGTCCGACGATAGCGACACGCTTTGCGAAGTACGGACGCGTCGCGGGCAGAAGATACTCCCACTGCGAAAACGCATCCTGCCGGATCGCGGTGCCGGAAACGGGAAATCGCCCCCGCAAATGATCCACCGGAATATAGACCGCGTTCAGTGTTTCGGCGAGACGGAAACCATACTCCTCGGACGCGAAAATATACGTCGGTTCCTTGCCCCCCGGCTGACGCTTGAGTAAACTTTCCCGCCATAACCGCCAGAAGTTTTCCGGGTCGTCCTCGGGTGTTTGCGGGAGTGGATCCGGATTGTACACGACCCGGATATTTTCCCGCCCCGCGAAGGTTTCGCGCATCCACTGGTATCGCAACTCACCCGGAATCGGATCGGCGTCGGTCGGACAAACATGGACAGTTACGAGATCCGCGAACCCGTCGGCGAAGTTGACTAAATATTCGTGTCCGCGATGCGGCGGTAGAAACTTTCCGAGAATAAGCCCCGTTGTCATACGCTTCATCGTATCAGACGTTGTTCGAATAGTCCGAACAACGTCTTTAGCCGCGCTGTCTGTTCCGGCGATATAATAACCACTGTGAAAACTTATGATGTACTGGTTATTGGTGGCGGGCACGCGGGTTGCGAGGCGGCTCTGGCGGCGGCGCGGATGGGCGCGGACACGATTCTGGTCACGGGAAACCTGG
>JACMIS010000405.1 GCA_014381035.1 Armatimonadota bacterium | reverse complement strand
TCCCCTCCGGCTCCCCCAGAATTGGGGGTTGGGGGGCTTTCGCTATCTACCTAATGCCCCGCCCCTTCGCCGTGCGCCGGTTTCGTGGACGCCGCCGCGGCGAGTTGCGGGATCGCCGGATTCGTATTTCGGATCTTCGCCAGATACGTCGTGCGTGGGCGGGTGTTCAGTTCCGCGAGTAGCCCGTAGTCGTGCGGCTGTTGTTTCAGTTTCGATACTTCCGAGTTCGGATCGTTCAAGTCGCCGAAGATGATCGCGTTCGTCGGGCAGACCTGCTGGCACGCGGTCACGATTTCGCCGTCCTGAATCTCGCGCTGTTCCTTCTTCGCCTTGATGCGGACTGCGTTGATGCGCTGGGTGCAGTAGGAGCATTTCTCCATCACGCCGCGCCCGCGCACCGTCACCTCCGGGTTCGTCGCCAGCTTCAGCACCGGCAGATCGAAGAAGTTCAACGTGCCCTTGCCGCCCCAACCGGCGGTCCACTTCAGGAAGTTGAAGCGACGCACCTTGTACGGGCAGTTGTTCGAGCAGTACCGGGTTCCGACACACCGGTTGTAGATCATCTGGTTCAAACCTTCGTGCGAGTGGATCGTCGCCGCGACCGGACAGACCGGCTCGCATGGCGCCTTTTCACAGTGCATACACGCCACCGGCATGAAGTACGATTCCACCTGCGCCGGGTCCTTGAGACCGATGGCATCGGCAGCGTTGGTGCTGAAGTAATGGTCTATACGAATCCAGTGCATCTGGCGACCACGCCCGACCTGTTCCTTGCCGACGGTCGGGATGTTGTTTTCCGCCTGACACGCGATGGTACAGGCGTTACACCCGATGCACGTCGTCAGGTCGATATTCATCGCCCAGGCGTTGTAGTTCGATTTACTGAACTCCGGGTACAACGAAACGTTGCCTTCGGGGTTCGTGATCGTGCGCTCCGCCGAATCGCGGTTCGAGTATGCCCAGTTTCCGCGCCCTTGCAATCCGGGAATCGGTAAGCCCTTGTCGGCGATGATGTCGGGACCCTGCTTCGGGTCGACCGGCAGACTCGCCGCGCCTTCCTGCGCTTCCGCGCCGCCGTGCGTCGCGCCCTCACTGCCACCGCCGTGCTCTTCGCCGTGTCCCTCGGTCGTTCCGCCGCCGCCATGATGCCCTTCGGGTCCGACCTTGCCCGCCTTCTCCTTGTACTCGGCGAGGCTCGCATGGCGCACGATGTCGCGATCCTCGGTTTCCTTGATGTCGATACCGCGCATCAGGTGTTGCGCTTGCGTCGCCGCGACGCGGTAGTCACCGAAAACGTCCACCGAGTTACCGTTCGTCGCGTCGCCGACCAGGTTCAGCGAGTCGCCTTCCGGTTTCCACTTCACCCGCCGCGTCGTCGCGCCGTTCGCGTAGGACATGGTTTTCGAGGTGCGAAGCGGGTACACGTTCTGCCCGACATTTTCACCGACCGCGCCGACGCGGGTTCTCCCGAAGCCCAGCGACAGCGTGATCACGTCGTTCGGTTGTCCCGGCAGAACCCAGACCGGGAGTTGTACACCGTCTTTGATTCCGGGGACCTTGACTTCGATCAGTGCCTTACCGGAGATTCGCGCCGCATTCTCCGCGTCCGACGAACCATCGGTCGGGTTCGCACCTAACTTCTGTGCGGTCGCGGGCGATACGACCGCGACGTTGTCCCAGGTCACAGTCGTAACCGGGCGCGGCAATTCCATCAGCCAGGAGTTGTTCGCGTAGCGTCCGTCCCAGACATGGGGATCGGGGCGGAAATTGACCTCGATGCCCGAAGCCGGTGCTGGCGCGGTCAGTGCGGCGACAGCGGGCAGGTTGACGCGCAGACCCGCGAGCGGCGTTTCCGCCGTGTTCGGGACCACACCGTCAATCAGGGTTTGTTGCCACCACTTTTCGAAGTCTGCCCCGCCGAGCGGCGCGTACGTTTCGCGCAAAATATCGTAACCGTAGCGCGGTTCGTCTAACAGTTCGGCAAGCAGTTCGGTATCGGACTTGTTACCCTCGTATATCGGCGCAATCAGGGGCTGGACGAGTGAGGTAGTGCCGTCGAACGCACGCGCATCGCCCCATGTTTCCAGCGCGTGTGTCGCCGGGACGTGCCAGGAAACCAGAGCCGCCGTTTCGTCCTGATACAGACCGTGCTGGATCGAATTCGGCACTTTTCTCAGGGCGTCCGCGAAATTCAGATCGGCGGGCGCGTCATAGACCGGGTTGCCACCGAGGATCACGAGCGTGTTCACCCGCCCGGCGTTCATCGCGGCGACGAGGTCGGTCAGCGACGAAACATGCCCGAACGGCGACGTTTCCACCGGGGCGGTGTAGTTCACCGTTCGCCCGACCGCGCCGAGGGATTCGTTGATAGCCATCGCATAGGCATGAACCGCAGGCGACGCTTCCTCGCCCGGAATCACCACTGCGCCGGGTCCCGCTTGGAGGTCGGCGACCATTTCCGCGAGCCAGGTCACCGGTTGCGCGGTCGCCGCCGCGCCATCAATCACCGACTCGAACAAAGCGCGGGCGACCGTCTCGATTTCCGACGGCTTCACCGGGTAGCGGTGGTCCGCCGACGCACCCGTGGTGGTCGTGGACGACTCGATCACATACAGACGGTTCATCGCGCCGCCGCTTGCGCCACGCACCCGCCGACCATCCGCCCAGTCGCGGGCATAGCGGATGTTACCGGGTACCGTCTTGAAAAAGTCGGCGTCCAGCGAAACGATGACGCGTGCTTCCTGCAAATTGTAGACCGGGTTGACCGGACGACCGAATGCCGCCGTCCCCGCTTCGTGAACACTGTCGCGGTTCACAGCATCGTAAGCGTGCCAGACAGAACCGGGATGCTTCGCGAGAAGGCGGTTGATCTGCGCGGTGAGCGTCGGCGATGTGACAGTACCCGTAAGAATCCGCAATCCCCCCGCCCAACTGCCGCGGACTTTACGCAGCATGTCGGTCAGTTCGTTGTAGCCCGCCACTTCGCCGTTGTGCATGATACTCTGCGAACGGTCCGGGTCGTACATATTGAGAAGTTCGGCTTGCTCGAAAACGTCGGTCGATCCCAGCGACGCGGGGTGTTGCGGGTTGCCCTCGATCTTGATCGGGCGACCCTCGTACTGCTCGACCAGGACACCGAGACCGTAGCCGTTGTGAGTAAGGGTACTCGCATACGCCAGCGCCTGCCCGGAAACCAGATCCTCGGGAGAGCGCACATACGGCACCGCCTTGGTTTGCGGCAGGATGCGGCAACCGGTCAGCCCCGCCATCGCCAGCGCGGCACCGCCGACTTTGAGGAACTGTCGTCGGTCGATGTTGAGCAGGTCGGCGCGGTTCGGGAACTCGTCCTCGATCCACGACTGGAACTCTTTGGTGTCGGCGAGTTCATCCAGCGTCTTCCACAGAAGCCGCCCACTTTTACCCGCGAGTTTGTCTTGCATTCCCGCTAAAATCGTTTCGTTATCACTCATGGGTGTGTTTCTTACCGGTGGCAGATCGAACAGTCGGCGAGTTGGTCCTTCTTGACGTGGTACTTCGCCAGCCACTCCTCGCCCTTTTTCAACTCTTCCGGTGTGCGCTTATACTGAATGCCCTTCGCCAGCGACGCTTCTTCCGCAGTCAGCTGATCGCCGCGCTGGATCTTCTGGTACAGTTCCCAGACGAACTTCTGGTCGCCCACGTAATTCTCGGGATTGCGGTGGCACTCCAGGCACCAGCGCATCTGGAACGCGTTGCCTT
>JACMIS010000404.1 GCA_014381035.1 Armatimonadota bacterium | reverse complement strand
TGCTATACTGAGTGTATGCGATGGGCGTTTTCTCATCCCAATCGAAAATAAAGACAAGGAAACGAAAGATTTATATGGCGGCTACTACGGCGGAAAATGGAAAAGATTTTGATGTGGTTATTATCGGCGGCGGACCCGGCGGCTATCCATGTGCGATTCGGGCGGCACAACTCGGCAAGAAAGTGGCATGTATCGAGAACGACAATTTAGGCGGGACCTGTTTGAATTGGGGATGCATCCCTACGAAAACCATGATCGGCTCGGTAGCGGCATTATATACGATCAAACACGCGAAAGATTTTGGCTTAACGGCGGATAACGTTGGCGTGGACTTTCCCGCGTTGATGGCACGCAAGGAAAAGGTGGTGAAAACGCTTGTCGGCGGGGTCGGCTTCTTGTTTAAGAAGCACGGCGTTACGGCGATTGAAGGCATCGGCACCTTGAAAGACGCGAACACGGTCGAAGTGATCAAAGCAGATGGTTCCACACAGATGCTGACCACAAACCACATCGTTATCGCCACCGGGTCGGTTCCGGCGAAACTGCCGATCCCCGGCATCGACGACGCCGACATTTACACGCCGAACTGGGATGTGAAAGCGAAGTTCGCGGCAGGCACATTAGCAACCGGCAAAATCTGGACCTCGAACGAAGCGGTTTCCGCGAAGCAGATCCCGCAGGAGTTGGTCGTCATCGGTGGCGGCGTCATCGGATGCGAGTTCGCCTACACATACAACGGACTCGGCACAAAAGTGACCATCCTGGAGTTTCTTCCGCGACTGATCGCGACATTAGACGTCGACCTTTCCACCGAACTCGAAAAGGTGCTCAAAAAACAGGGCGTCACGGTTCGCCTCGACGCCAAAGTGACCGGCGTCGCGGACGGCGAGAACGGCAAGAAGTCGGTGACGTTCGAGCGCGATGGCAAGACAGAAACGATCCCCGCCGATGTGGTTCTGGTGGCTACCGGGCGCGTGCCGTTCACGAATGGCTTGAATCTGGACGGCGTCGGCGTGACCATCGGCACCCCGAAGAACAAGCGGGCTATCGCGGTCAACGAAACGATGCAGACCAACATTCCGAACATCTATGCCATTGGCGACGTGGTCGGCTCCGGTCTGGCACATACGGCGACGGCGGAAGGCTTGGTCGCGGCGGAGAATATCGCCGGGCACCATTCGGCGATGTCATACAAGGCGAACCCGGCGTGTATCTACACCGAACCCGAAGTCGCGTCGGTCGGGCTTTCCGAAGCGGAAGCGAAGGAAAAAGGTTACGATGTCAAGGTCGGCACGTTCACGTTCCGCAACCTCGGCAAAGCGATGGCGATCAACGAGCGCGATGGCTTCGTCAAGGTCGTCGCCGAGAACAAGTACGGCGAGATTCTCGGCGTTCACATCATCGGACCGCACGCGACCGATATTATCCATGAAGCCGTCGTTTCGATCCAGCTCGAAAACACGGTCGAGGAACTGATGCGAACGATCCACGCGCACCCGTCGCTCGCGGAAGCGTTGGGTCAGGCAAACGAGGATGTGCGCGGCATGGCGATTGACAAGGGATAGAGGAATATGTACTGAGGGGACACCTCATGGTGCCCCCTCCCGTGAGTGAAGATTGACGAATGGAAACTACTTTACAAGACGAGTTAGCAAAGCGCGGACGCGCTATCTATCTTCATTTATTCGAGTCGCTTACCGAGGATGCGGAAGATATTGGCAAGCTGGTCGCAATCGACCCCGCAACCGGCGACTACGAGGTTGATGCCGATCTTTTGCTGGCTACCGAGCGACTAAAAGAGCGTCATCCGAACGCCCGCCTGTGGGGCGAGCGCATCGGCTACAACGCAATCTATTCGTTGGGGGGCGCGATCTATCGCATCAATGAGACGGGCGAGAGGATATAAATCAAACCGTGGAAGGCGTGGTCCGCAAATTACAAGCCGTCATCGGCATTCCGTTCTCTGTATTAGGGAGACCGGACATCATCATCGAATTCGTGGTTGACACCGGGTTTTCCGGCGAACTTCTCCTGCCCAAAGAAGCGGTCGAGGTGCTTGGTTTACCGTACCAGATCGATGTTATGAGCACGTTCGCGGACGGCGTTTCCCGACGAGCCGCCCTGCATAAGGCGACGATCCTGTGGGACAATGAATTGCTGGATGTTGGCGTTCTGGCGACCGGGAACCGCCCGTTGATTGGAACCGCTCTGCTGGCGAACCACCGCCTGGAGATCGAGTTCGACGAAGACAGCATCGTTCACGTGTATTGAAATCTACATCAAAACCACTCGCACCGAGCAAAGCCCCTCGCCCCCGACCGTGACGCGAAGTGTTTTCGTTTCGGCGTCGTAGTCGAAAGGCGTGGCGTCACCGTCTACCTCCACTTCTTGTGGTACGGTCTCGCAGTAGGCTAAAAAGTCGCCGCCGGTCTCCAGAAGCAGGTCGTGTGTTTTCTCATCGTCAGAGATGCTGGCTTCCACGATTGCCCCCGCCGCGTTGAAGTAGTTCACCAAGCCGATTGCCGCGAAACCATAGTCGAATAACGGCACGAGAGTAAACACTTCGCATTCCAGTTGCGCGAGCGTTATCTCCCAGCGGTCGGTTTCGCCCAGAACACGCAGTTCCTTCGCATTGTGCGCGTACACCGCGAGGCGTTCGCCGATAAATCCTTCCGACAGATCCGCGAGTGTGATCACGCCTGTAACCGGTTCGGTGCCGGTTTCGGTATAGCGGGCGTTGAAGACACCGAGGAGTTGCGCCCCGCCCCGCGAAACATTGCTGATTTTGAGCAAGACAGGCTCTTTCGTCACGTCGGCGAAAAGGCAGTCGCGAGTCGGCACACCGGGCGAATCGCACCGGAAGACGCGACCGTCCGGCGTGACTAATTTTCGCAACACTTCCACGTCATGGGTTCCCGGCTTATCGGAAACATAGACCGGCGACCCGGAAACGGCGCGACCCGCCGCGTGGTACAGTCCCATCGCGTGACCGGACTGGAACATGTCCCAATCGGGATGGACGAAATGACCGAACCACGCGGAAACCTGCGCGTTTACCCAGAGATGCAAGCCGTGCGATTCGGGCTTGTTGGGCCAGAAGTCGGTGGAAGTGCGGGTAAGGTTTGAGGCGGGAGCTTGATACAACATTTCGTTCGCGCACGACATACAGTTGATCAACCGACCTTCGAAGTGTACTGCGACCGAACCCTCCAGTGCTTCGTGGTATGCGCGCATCGCGGGGACCCGCCCGCCCGTGCCCAAGCCGCGCACAACGGTTTCGAGCGATGCCTGAGAGTCTACTTTGACGCCGTCCACGCCCTGTGAGCGTAGATGCCGGTGGTAGTCCTGATAGAACCGGTAGATATGCGCGGGTGGCACGACTCCCATCAGGTTACCGAAATAGTTATCCACATTCGGTGCGTGATGCCGCGTCCCCTCGCTGGAATCGCGGGCGACGGATACCGCACCATAGCCAGGCAGGGCGTCGCCGTCTATGCCGCCCCAGTACCCGTGGAATGCGTGCCAGACTAGAAATGTTTCGATGCCATACTCGCCCTTCGCCATCTGGATCGTGGGGGCAAGATCACCGGGGAATTTATCGTTCGCGGCGAACCCGGTCAGGCGACGCTCTTTGGTCGGAAAGGTTCGCTCGGATTGCCAGCCATCATCTAAGATCAACAGGCGCGGTGTAATGCCTGACGCTTCCCACGATTCCAACCCTTCGCGCACTTTGTCATGCGACACCTCCTGATAAAACGCGTCCCACGTACACCAGCCGAAATCGTCGCAGAACGCCGGGAGCGGTTTTTCGTAGCGCAAGCGGGTCGTGCCCAGATGATCGGCGACACTGCGGGCGGCACGGGCAAGTAAGTCATACGGTTCTTCGCCGACCGCGACGAAAATCCCGGTCAACTCCGCTTGCCGCGCCGCCGGATCGCCTGATTCGGCGATGAGTTGCAGACCATTTTCGCCGTCCCCTTGAAGCGAAGCGCGTAATGTGCCGTCAATCAGCGGTACGAAAACGGCGACCTGCCCATCGGTAAGTTCGGCGAGCAAAAACTGTGTTTCTACCGGGATTGTGCCCGCCGAGGTCCCGGTCGCCGCCGTCATCCAGAACGGTTCGTAGCGGTGATGCGCGACATAGCGAACGAGATCCGGGACACTCCCGACAGCAAGCACATGACGCGAAGCGGTCGCGGTCGCGGTGAAGTGCAGGAATGTTCCGACATTATGCGGGTCAGGAAGTGTAGTGACACCCTCGGCGGCAAGGGTCAGCGGCAGATTCATAGCAACCTATTCGCGGCGACGGGCAGGTATTCCTACTGCGGGGATGAACATCGCCGACTCGTACCTGTTTCAGTTGTGTTATTTCCCGGCGAGCATTTCGCGGGCGTGGGTGAGCACGGTTTCGGTCTCTTCGCCGCCGAGCATCCGGGCGATCTCGCGCACCCGCGTCTCCCCGTCCAACTCGCGCACGGAAACCACGGTCTTGCCCGACTCGGCGCGTTTCTCGATCTGGAAATGTCTCGCCCCGCGTGCGGCGATCTGCGGTAGGTGCGTGATACAGAGGACTTGCGCCGTGTGCGATAGATTGGCTAACTTTTCGCCCAATACGGTGCCGGTACGCCCACCTATTCCCGCGTCTACTTCGTCGAAAACCAGGGTTGGCACTGACAAGATGCGCGACAGTACCGATTTCATCGCCAGCATGACGCGGGAAATCTCGCCCCCCGACGCGATCTTTACGAGCGGTTTCAACGGGACGCCGGGGTTGGGCGAGATCAAAAACTCCACCGTGTCCGCCCCGCCCCGCCCCGGTACCTTCGGCTCGATGGATACCGAGAAGCGGGTTGCCGCCATCGCCAGATCCTTGAGTTCGCGCAGAATCGCTTCCGCGAACGGCTTCGCCCCTTTTTGCCGTGCCTTGGTTAGCCTTACGCACGCTTTTTCCAGGTCGCCACGCGACTTCGCCTCGGCAACGACCAATTCGGCGATACGCTCCTCGGCGTTGGTCAGCGTTTCCAGACGTTCGCCGATCTCCGCCCGGTACCGCAACACCTCCTCCAGCGTTTCGCCGTATTTGCGTTTCAGGGTTTTCAGTGTGTCCAGACGCGATTCGATCTCCTCCAGACGTTGCGGGTTGAACTCGACCGAGTCCCGGTACGCGCGGGCATCGCGGGCGGCATCATCCACGGCATACAACGCTCCTTGCAGGGTTTCCAGCAACGGTTGCAGGGTTTCGTCGAACGACGCGGCGGATTCGATCTCGCGCACGGCTTGCCCGAGAAGGTCTACCGCCCCGGTGCTCGCGCCGCGCCCTTCCGCCCCGCGCAACGCTATCACGGCACCCCCGGCCGCGGCGAAAAGCCGTTCGGCGGAGGAAAGACGCATTCGCTCGTTGAGGAGTTCTTCTTCCTCCTCGACACGTGGCGAGGCGTTATCAATCTCCTCGCACTGGTAGGAGAGCAGGTCCAGTGTGCGAACTCGCTCGCGGGCGTCGGCGCGGAGCGTTTCCAACTCTTTCGCGACATCGCTCGCCTTCTGGTACAGCGTGGCGACTTCGGCTTTCGGTTTATCGACTTCTGCGCCGCACCACGCATCGAGTATCTCGACGTGCCGCTCGACGGCTAAAAGGGACTGGTGCTCGTGTTGCCCGTGAATATCCACCAGCGATTCGCCAATGGCGCGGAGCGTGGAAACCGTCGCAGTCCGCCCGTTGATCCGCACCGAAGATTTTCCCGCCGAAGAAACCTCTCTCGCTAAAATCAACAGGTCGTCCTCGGTCTCAATACCGGCGGCCTCCAGGGCGTCCTTGAGACGCAGGTCGCCCCCGTCCACGGAGAAAACGGCTTCCACTCGCGCCTTGTCCGCGCCATGACGGATCGCCTCCGCACCGACCCTGTCTCCCAGTGCCATGCCGAGTGCGTCCAGCAAGATAGACTTCCCCGCGCCGGTTTCGCCGGTCAATATGGCAAGACCCGAGCCGAAGTGCAGACGCACGGATTCGACAAGGGCAAAGTCTTTAACAGCAAGTTCGGTTAGCATGGTCAAGGGGTTATTGAGTTGTTGGTGATTAGGGTGTTGGGTTGAGAACCTGGTAACCTAACCACCCAACGATCCAGTGCCTTCCCAGTATACCCGTTCGGCTTCGCTCGTTGCAAAACGTTTGTTTGTATTGATAACGAAATTTCAGGGGTGGAGCCAGCGGGACAACAGGGTGCCGTCGCTTTTCCATTCGCACCGGGCGCGTTCGTGTCCATCGCTGGATAGGGAGAGCCATTCCAGGATAGAGACGGTGAGGTCGCAGACGACAAGGTTCTCGTGGGCATCCGAGAGGGGAAGGGTGGCACGATCCCGGTCCTCTTCGCGTCGCTTGCTACCGGGTGCGAACGGCGTCCGGTAGGAGTCGCGGCTCATCGGTTGCATTTCTCGCCACGTCTCCTCGGTGACGGCGTCGTGATGGTGAATCGTCACCGTCCCGGAGGCACGCACCTGGAGTTTTTCTTCCACGCTGTAAAGTACGGCGCACGCCGTCGGATTTTCACGCAGTTCGGGAACTTTCGAGGAGCGGGCATCGCAGTTGAACTGAATCGTTCGGCGTTCGGGGTCGGTACCGCGTAGAACCATGGTGCGTGCTTGCGGAAGCCCGTCCGCATCTATGGTGGCGAGGGTAAAGGTATGAAAACCATGCCGACGATTTTTGACGGCGACAGCCATCTCCTCCCAGATACGGGCGTATCCCTCGGCAACGTTCGATTCGTACATGGGTGGGGTGATCAAGTAATCGGGTTATTGGGTGGTTAGGTGATTGGGTGCTGAGCGTTTTTCATCTTGCCGCCAGTAGAGACCCAATGACCCGACCACCCAACAACCTAACTGCTTACGGTTTCTTTACCGCCGGTTGCGTCGCGGGTTTCTTCGCGACGGCGGGTGCCGGGGCAGACGTACTGACACCGTAGTTGATTTTCGCGGTTCCCATCAGATACTGCATCCACTGCCCCATGGCTTGCGGGTTCTGTGTCTGCTGTGCTAACTGCTCGTTTTTGTAAGCGGTTTTTTCGGCGGCGGGCGCGTCCGTGCCTTTTTGCACCAGTTTGATGATGTGATAACCGAAGCGTGATTTTACCGGGGTAGGGGTCATGTCGCCCGGCTTGGCGAGTTCAAACGCCGCTTTGTCGAACGCCGGGTCCCAGAGATTCCTGCCGGTGTAGGGTAACACTCCTCCGTTTGCCGCGCTTCCCTGTCCGTTCGGTCCTTTGTCAGCGGAGAACTGCTTCGCCGCGTCTTCAAAACTGATTTTTTTGGCGTTAATATCGGCGAGCAACTGCTCGGCTTTCGCTTTCGCGTCGGCGTCGCGCTTCGCTTCTTCTTCCGCCGTTTTCGGTTTCGCATCGGGTTTCGGGGGTTCTATATCCACGGTCGGGATCAGGATATGCGCGACCTTGATCTGCCCCTCGATGCTCGGAATATTTTTCTCGATCACCTTCTGAAAGGTTTTGCGGGCGAGCACACTGAGACGAATATTATCGGTGACATATCCTTCCGAAATCCCGTCGCGCTCGGCGATCTGTCGCCATGTCATCATGCCGCCGCCGCTCTGCATCTGGTTCTCGATTTGTTGCTGTTTCACTTTGGCGACTTCTGCCTTGAGTTCGGCAGCGGTCACGGAAACCCCGTATTTTTTTGCTTCCTGCTCGATTACTTTTGCTTGAACCGCCTGTTGCAGGAGCGGACGACCCGCCCAGGATTTCAGTTTGGTATTGAGTTCGTCGTAGGTCACGTTGACACCGTTGACGCGGGCGGCGACCCCGGCGGGCAGTTTCACTGCGGGCGGAACCACTGCTGGCGCAGGCATCGGTCGTGGCGCGGGCATCGGTCGCGGCGAGACCGGCGTCGGGGCGGGTTGCGGCGCTGGTGGCACGGGTTGCGTCGGTCCCTGAGCAGGCGCGGCAGGTTGTGGTGCCGGAGCGGGTTGCTCCTGCGCGAACGCCGGTGTCGTAACGGCAATTAAAGTCACAGTAGCCGCTAAATAGGCGGCACGGGAAAAGAACATGAGCGGCGATACCTCGTCGTTCTAAGACGTTTCTTCAAGATAAGGTGGGGAGCGATTTCCCCGGCGAAAGTTGCCGTAAAATGGTATCCGAAACGAAGGCTTCGGTCAAGGGAGTTGACAGGAGTGCGTCGCATCGGGTATAAAATAGACAGGATTGTATAATATGTCGGAACAGGCGGAAGAGGGCACGAGCGAAGCGACCCGGCGCGGGCGTACCGCACGTGCTCCCGGTCGAAGACCACTCACGGAAGGCGACGCGGACGATACACGGCAGACGATTCGTCGGCACGCGATCCGGCTGTTTAACGAGCGCGGGTATGCCTCGGTCTCGATGGACGACATCGCCGAATCCGCCGAACTGACACGGGCGACACTGTATTATCATTATCGCGGCAAAGCCGATATCTTCGTTGAAAGCGTTACCGACATGCTCGGTTATGTGCACGCCGAAGTGATGCGGGTCCTGAACCAACGAGAGTGGACGGTCAAGGAGCGATTGGGGAAGTTCGTTTCCGGGCGGCGTGAGGGGCATCTGCCCGATTTCGAAGCCGAAGTCGGCGAAGATATTTCCGAAGCGATGGTATACGATGCCATTCCCCACCTGTCACCGCGACAGAAGGCGAAAGTGACGCAGAGCATGGAGGCACTGCACGACGCGACCCGCGCCTTGCTCACCGAAGGCGTCGCGAACGGGGAACTCCGTCCGCTTCCGATTGCGGTGCTGGATTATCTGTTCTGGCAGGTTTTCCAGCCGGAAAGCTATCCGACCGGGATGGAGATGCCACGGACGGAATGGGAATCGCATTTAATGGATGTTTTCCTTCGCGGAGTGGGCGGGTAGACGATTGCCGGGACGGCAAAATATCGTCGGGAAAATAATCGAACTTGTCTGTATAAATCTTTGTTGTGGGGTGCGAAAGAAAGAAACATGAAGATGAAACCGCTCGCTATATTGGTAATAATTGGTCTTGCCATGTTGGGACCGATGCTCCCGTCCGCCACCGTGGCACAGGAAACGGCAATCACGACTCCGGGAACCCTCTCCGTGACGTTCACCAGACTACGGAGCAATAAAGGCGTTCTGCGCGTCACCTTGTTCGATGCGTCGAAAGAAGGCAAGGGGTTTCCAGGCGATACCAAAAGTGCCCGGGAAGCGAAAGTGATCGAACTGTCACAAGCCGTTCCCGCTGGCGGAAAGGAAACCACGGTCACGTTCGATGGGCTTGCCAGCGGGACCTACGCCGTCGCCGCGTTCCATGACGAAAACAGCAACAACAAAATGGACACACACTGGTATGGCAAGCCGAAGGAGGGGAGCGCGGCAAGTAACGATCCACGCCCGAAAATGCGCGCACCGAAATGGAGCGAAGCGAAATTCGAACTGCCCGAGACCGGCAAAAAAATCAGTGTCTCGCTGTGGTACCCGTAAAAAGGATCGAAGACCATGAAGTTTCCCAAGCCCATACTTTTTTTATTGCCCGTCGCCGTGGTCGCCGGCTACTTTCTGATGAACCGTAAGCCCCCCGGAGTCGTGGTCATCCATCCCATCACCCGCACGGTGGCGGAAACCGTCGCGGCGTCTGGTG
>JACMIS010000403.1 GCA_014381035.1 Armatimonadota bacterium | reverse complement strand
GTGCCGCAAGCCCGAGGCAACCGGCAAGCGACATGGTGAGCGGCGACAGCGGGTTGATCGGCGCGTCCAGAACCGAGGACCGCTTTTGGATGATGCGTGTGCCAACCAGCGCGACGATGACCACGAAACCGACCGCTTGCAGGAGCACGAAACCTAAGTGCGCCCAATCTATGCCTTTCGTGCCAGTGGCTTGTAGCGCCGTGACGACACCGAGAATCAGCATCGCTAAAATGTCGTCCAAAACCGCCGCGCCCAGAATGATGCGGGATTCGATACGCCCGAGCGCACCCAACTCCTGAAGCACCCGCGCCGTGATCCCGGCCGAAGTCGCGGTGAATGCCGCCGCGATAAACGCCGCGTGTGCCGGGGAAAACCCGGACAAAGCCCCCCACGCGTATCCCAGTATGAATGGGAGTACGATCCCCGCTCCGGCGACCATCCCTGCCGTTTTACCGATCTTTTGCAGGTCGCCGAGGCGGGTTTCCAGACCGACCGCGAACAGGAGCAACACCGCGCCGACTTCCGCGAGAATGTCGAGAAGAGAAGAGGGTGTCACCCAGCCCAACACGGAGGGACCGATAAGAATTCCCGCCGCGATTTCCCCGACGACGGCGGGAAGTTTCAGGCGTTGCGAAATCTCCGCGCCGATCTGCGCGAATAAGAAAATAAGAAACAGCGCGAGCAGAACCCCTGCCCCGCCATCTGCGGCGTTCTCGTGCAACGAATATCCTTTATAAAACTTTTCTTTTCAGTCGGCAGCGAACGTATTGTACCCCAGTCGCCCCCGCCATCGGAAAAGTTCGCGAGCCGGGAACGGCAAAGCAGGATACAGGCGTAACCAAGTGGTATTAACCAACGGCGCGAAAAATTCAGAAATCGTGTCCTGTCTCAATCGTAACCCGGAAGGAAGTTTGATCCTAAGTGAAGTTATTTAACGTCGTCGCCGCATTCGCGGCGTTTTCGGCGGCGACGATGGCTCTGACCCTCGCGCCTGCCTTTGCCCAATTACCAACCTCGCAAGCCGACGCTGAAAAGCAACTCGGCATCACGGCGGCACAAAAAACAAAAATGAAATCTATCGAGGGGAGATACAAGCCGCAGTCTGCCGCGCTCGATAAAAAGTATCGCCCGAAGATGGAAGCGTTGAAAAAGCAGATGGAGGCGTTGCAAACGCAGTACCAGAACGAGGCGAAGCCCATCGTGACCAAAATGCAGAAGGAAATGGAAGCCGTCTTCACCCCCGCCCAACGCGCCAAGATGAAACAATGGCAACAACAAGCCATGCAACAACAGCAGGGCATGGGCGGAATGGGTGGTGCCATGGGTGGCGGTAAACCGTAATCGCAGACGATTATGACAACCGAGTGACCGGGTAACCGCGTTCCTCTAAGCGATTCGTCAGGTCCGTGATGTGTCTCTCGTCACGGACCTCGACCAGTAGATCCACGCCCGCCCGCCCGTAGGGTACCGATGCGGATAATCGGTTGTGAATCACCTCGATGACGTTTCCACCGCCGCCGGCGACTTCCGTCAGCAACGATGCCAGACCGCCCGGTTTGTCGCCACACGCCGAAACGAACCGAAAGTAGCGGTGGGTACGGATCAAGCCGCGTTCGATCAGGTCTGAAAGAAGCCGCAGGTCCAGATTTCCGCCACAAAGCAGGCAGACTGTTTTCCCCTGTGCCAGATGCGGTTGCGAAAGGAGCGCGGCGAGGCTTGCCGCACCGCTCGGTTCGACCAGGTTTTTGGTGCGGGAAAGCAAAAGTAGGATCGCCTCGGCGATAAAGGTATCCGCGACCGTGACCACGGCGTCGGCGTAGTGCTGGATGTACGCATAGGTGCGCGGAGACGGCGACTTGACCGCGATACCGTCCGCCAGGGTGTCCACCGGTTCGGTGCGTGGGACAAGACGCCCTGCCGCGAACGAACGCGCCGCGGCGTCCGCGCCCTCGGCTTGCACGCCGATAATCCGTATCCTCGGATTGGTTTCCTTGAGCGCGGTCGCCACTCCCGCGAACAATCCCCCACCGCCGATGGGCAGAATCACCGTATCTACATCCGGCGCGTCGGCGAGCAGTTCCAATCCGAGTGAACCCTGCCCCGTGATCACCGCGTCATCGTCGAACGCCGGGATAAACGTCGCCCCGGTTTCTTTCGCGTATATCTTCGCGGCAAGATCCGCGTCCGCGAACTCCGCGCCGTCCAGACGCACGGTCGCGCCGTAGCCTTCCATCGCGGCGATCTTGGCGATGCTCGCAGTGCGCGGCACGAAGACCGTCGCGAGCACTCCGGCATCCCGCGCCGCCAGTGCCACCCCTTGCCCATGATTACCCGCCGACGCCGAAACGACGCCCCGCGCTTTCTCGGTATCGGTCAGCGACGCGACTTTCCAGGTCGCCCCCCGTATCTTGAACGCCCCGGTGCGCTGCTGGTTCTCCATCTTGAGGCGAAGCGACGCGCCGAACGCGTCACAATTCGCTCGCTCGGAAACCCCCCAGGACTCGATGATAGGGGTGTGTTTCACACGCTCCTGCAAAAACGGGTACGCCGCCTGGATGGTATTCAGAAAAACCGCTCGGGGGAAATCACTCATGGAGCCTATTTAACCGCCAAGACGCCACGGTCGCCAAGTTAACGAGAAAGAGAGGAGATTCAACCACAAAGGACACAGAGGTTTTTAAGGTATTTCACTTCATTCGTTAGCCGGAACGCTCGGCTACCTCGGCAACCCCCATCCTTAAAAACCTCTGTGTCCTTTGTGGTTGAACCCTGTCAGTTCGTGGCCGCGCGGGCGTAGCGGTTTTTCGACAGGGCGGGTGTCGCTACCGCGTCTCCGTCGCCACTACCGGTGTCCGCGCCGGGGAGCGGGATGATCTGCGTCTGCGCTTCCTGTCGCTTGCGGAAGTTGATCGTCTCCCAATCACGAACGTAGTCCATGATCGTCAGAGCCATCTTGCGTGCGTCCCACTCGGAAAGCAACATCGTCAGCGAGTCGGTCATCTCCGCCATCTTCACCGCGCCGCCGGGTAATTGCTCCCCGACGCCGTTGTCCACCTTGATCACATACGGCTGGCGGTATTTCGGGTCCTTGCGAATCGTCAGTACCCGTGCCTGTAATCCGTCCGCGTTCCCCTCGCCCCGCGCCGCTGAGCCTTTATGATCGGTCCACTCGGTGAAGAACCCGTTCAAAATGTCGTAGCAGACCAGTTTCGCGTCCGCGACATCTATGTAGTGTCGCACCCGGGTCGTCGCATGATAATCCTCGTCGAACGCCACCAGCGAGATCGAAATCTTGTTGCGCCGCGCATCGAGCGAAAGCATATCCCCGACGTCCAGAAGGCGATCCTTCGTCACCTGCTTGAAAATCTGCACCCGATTCAGTTCACGCCCATGGCTCGTCGCGCCATCCGCACGACCCATCGTATCCAAATTTCCTACACTCATTACACTAAGCCTTTCTCTTGGTTAGGTGATTGGGTGAGCAGGTTGTTAGGTAGTCAGAGGCTGAATACCGATAAGCAAACCGGCGTGGTACACCCCAATCACCTAAAAACCTATTCACCCAATCACCCATCTCTCACGGTACTGCGTAAAAGTGGCACCGACCGTTTGGCAAAAGCCCTTCCCAGCACTCGTAGCGGAGCAGGTAGCCGCGCTCGGCGTGCCAGTACATGTTCGCGACCAGTTCGTCGCCACATTCGGGGCAACGCCCACGCACCATCTCTTCCGGCGGGCGCTCGTCTTCCCGCTCGGGGACCGCGCCCATCGCCAGTTGAAAACCGGGACGATCCAGCACCCGGCGTGCCTCATCGGGCAATACCGGTATCTCCATACCCGCAACGTCACACTCCTTGGAACGCGGTGTCGGGGTGAAACTCTTTATCGCTGCTACTCGTTCTGCAATTAGTATACTCATCTTAAACGCTCCCTTTTTGAAATCTGTTTGCCATCTAATTGCGCGTGTCTTATCCTCTTTT
>JACMIS010000402.1 GCA_014381035.1 Armatimonadota bacterium | reverse complement strand
GTTCCCGCCGTACTTGATGACGATAGTCTTCCCGCTAAACGTGCGGATATAGGGCAGGGCTTGTACCAGCAACTGCGCTTGTAAGTCAGGGTTTGTTTCGTTCATAATTTTCAACCATAGATCAGATTAATGATGCTGTCCGTGATCCAGCCGAACAGGTAATCAAAATGTGCCATCACAGCTATCACCAAAAGAACTGAGACGATCCTTTCACACCACGAGTGCCACCACAACGTTTTTCGCACCGATGGGACTCGTTCTATGTCGGCGTAAATGCCGAAATTGGGTTGGTTCATCCACGCCCCCTGGTTCACTTTGCTCCGCTCATCGCGAGTGAGAGACCGCACCCGTCCGATAATGATTAAGTCGAACTCCCTGTAGATGCCAATATCCTCTGCGTGAGCAATTTCCTCCCAATGAGAACGCTGGATCGCCAGAATCTTCTCCTCTGCATCAGTTGTTGTCTCCGTCCAGCAGGGAGATGAGAACAACGGGACACCAAATAACGGCTTGCCTGCCTCCCATGCCGCATCCACGCTCCGCAACATCGGTAGCGGCACCTGCCAGAGCCACGCCATCGTCCGAAGGACGCCCGGCGAAGCCACTCAGCGACGTAATTTATTACATCGTATTTCAATCGCTCGTTTGCTATTACGTATGATACTCCGCATTTATCTTCACGTAATCGTAGGAGAAATCGCACGTGTAGAATTGTGCTTCGGCGTCGCCCGCGCCGAGGTCGACGTGGATCGTGAGTTCCTTGACCGCCATTGATTTTGAGAGCGCGGGGGCGTCGAACTTCGTCGGGGTGCCGTGGGCGAAGATGCAGGTTCCGGCGAGGTAGGCGGTCGCGTTTTTGGGGTTGAATCGAACCCCGGCGCGACCCGCCGCCGCCAGAATACGCCCCCAGTTGGGATCGTTTCCGAACAGTGCGGTCTTGACCAGCGGCGACTCGGCAATCGTTTTGGCGACTTTGCGGGCGTCGTCGAACGTTTCGCTCCCGGTCACGCGCACGGTTACCAGTTTCGTCGCCCCTTCGCCGTCCCGCGCGATCTCTTTGGCGAGATGAATGCAGACGTGGGTTAAGGCGTCCCGGAACGCCTCGTAATCGTCGCCGTTCGCCGAAAGGATCAGGGTATTGTTCGCCGCGCCGGACGCCAGCACGAAGCAGGAATCGTTGGTCGAGGTGTCGCCGTCCACGGTCAAACAGTTGAATGACACCGCTGTCGCCGCGACCAGTGCTGTACGCAGAGCGTCAGAGGAGATGGCAACGTCGGTAGTGATAAAGCCGAGCATCGTTGCCATGTTCGGCGCGATCATACCGGAGCCTTTCGACATGCCGCCGACTGTGACTACCGCGCCGGATTCCGGGAGCGTCAGTCGAACGGCGTATTCTTTTGCGAAAGTATCCGTGGTCAGAATCGCCTCTGCCGCTTCTGCCGCAGCTTCCGCCGATTCTCCCAGATGTTGAGCGGCATCCGTGATCCCTTGTGCGATGATCCCCATCGGGAGCGGCGTCCCGATAACGCCGGTGGATGCCGTCATTACGGAATCTACCGACACCCCGAGCGCGTCCGCCGCCCACTGCGCCATCTGCGCGTTATCGCGTTCCCCAGGATCGCCATTCCCCGCGTTCGCATTTCCGGCATTCACGACAATCGCCTTCGCGGAACCTTTCGCCGCGAGTCGCGATTCGCTCCAATCCACGCAGGGCGCACGCACCACATTGGTAGTGAACACGCCCGCCGCCGCCGCTTCGCCCTTTTCACAGACCAGCAAACAAATATCGCGCCGTTTCCGCTTGATCCCGCAACGCACCCCAGCCACCTGAAACCCTTTTGCAGCAACGACTCCACCACGGACCACTGCCCACTGCCCACTGTCTATTTTACTACTCACGGCCATAATCCCGCGCCCTCCAGTCCCGCCGTTTGCGATAAATCGAGCAGGATATTCATGTTCTGTACCGCCTGACCCGCCGCGCCCTTTACCAGATTGTCTAACGCGCTGGTGACAATCGCTGTTCCGGTGCGCTCATCCACGGCGACACACAGGTGGCAGTAATTAGAGCCGAGTACATCCTTGGTTTTCGGTTGGTCGCCCGCGTCGCGCACGACTACGAATGGTGCATCGCGGTAGGCGTCGCGTAAAATCGTTGTTAGTTTCATCGCCGACCCCGGTCGCGTTTGTTGTCCATAGCATGTCGAAAGGATACCCCGCGTCATGGGGATCAGGTGCGGTGTGAACGTCACTATTACCGGTTCGCCCGCCGCTTCCGACAATGTCTGCTCGATTTCCGGGGTATGGCGGTGCGTGCCGCCGACGCCATAGGCGGTGACCGACTCGTTCGCCTCCGAAAACTTGAACAACAGGTCGTTCTTCGCCCGCCCCGCACCGGAAACGCCGGTCTTGCTGTCAATTACGATGCCGCGTTTCTCGATCACTCCTGACTCTAAGAGTGGTGCGAGCGCGAGTGTCGCCGCCGTGACATGACAGCCGGGATTCGCGACCAGACGCGCCTGACGAAGCGCGGCGAGGTTTCGCTCCGGCAACCCGTAGGCGACGGTGCTTCCCGCGAACAGTTCCGGCGCGGTATGTTCTAATTTGTAGAACGCGGAAAATACGGACAGATCGCGTAGCCGAAAATCCGCGGAGAGATCTACAATGCCTTTGCCCACTGCGATCAGTGCTGGTGCGCTCCGCATCGCGAAGCCGCTCTCCTGTGCCAGAAATACGACCTCCGCCCGTGCGACGCCCGGCGCGTCCACCCCGCCGCCCTCACAGACGATTTCGCCGACCGACGATCCCGCCAGCCCCGGAAACGATGCTTTCAGCGGTTTCCCGGCGTAAGTCTCTGAAACCGCCGCCACGATCTCGACACCCGGATGGCGCGACAATAGGCGTGCCAGTTCGCCGCCTGCGTACCCGCTCACCCCGACTATCGCTACTGGTATTCGTTCACTCATAATTTTCATTTCACAAAAAAAGCCGGACACAACTTACCGCTTGATCGGTCGTTGTGTCCGGCTTGCTCTAAAACGTATCTGCTTTCTGCACCGATTTCCGCGACACAACGCTTTCTCGCGCCGCATTTCGACTTGCGGCACTGATGGTAGGGTCACGACTTCCGGTTTTTAATGCGATCTATGCTTCGCGCACTCCTTGCGTCGTGACCCCGAAACGGAAGCGACGGACGCGGCGGCGAAGCGAATCGCACGATTCATTTTCGCAGAACATAGTAGGAGCAGTATAAACCCTGATAGGCGTGGTGTCAAGGTCGCACGCCCGCGTCGGTTTTCCCGAACGGCGGAAATACGCTTCCCAGGTGACATGTGATTCGCTCTCAAAAATTATCTGATAAAAAAGTAGGTAGTTTTGCTGGATTTGTGGAACAATTATCCAACTTAATGCGACGTTCCAACGACGGCACGTGCTAACAACGATGCAATGAGGTTGATAAAAATATGTTTCTCCGTAATTTATTGTTTGTGTGCTTTTGCGTCATGGCCGCGGCTGGTATTGGGTTTTATGTTTACCATACCCACTCCTACCTCGTCTGGGGTTTGTTGTTCGTTTGCTGGCTTTGCTATCGCCTCAAACTTCGCGCCGATACCCTGTTTGGGGGACGTTCCGCAGAGGCTATCGCGGTGGGATCTTCCGCGCATCAATCCAGTGATGACACTGCACTCTGAAACTACCCCAGTCTAAACGCTGTCTAACCGCATAGTATGCGGTCCGCAGATACAGTTCAGAAACGTAGGAACACTGGCAACGCACTGATTCTCGTCACCAAATCACCGGTCGTCGGGCGTGTCAAAACACGTCTCGCCTCGCCCGGTGTGCCGGAGGAGTGTGTGGTGAAACTCGCGTCCGCGTTTCTTGAGGACACGTGCGCTCTCCTGAAGCATCCGCTGTTGCCCGCCCGTGTCGTTCTCGCACTCGATGGCGATCCCGCGGATCTACCCGCGTCGGCGTCATTGCTTCTTACCGTCGCGCAGGGGAACGGCGATCTCGGGCAACGGTTGACCCGACTTTTCGCCGCGCAGTTTGCCATCCCTGGCACCCGTGCGGTCTGCGCCATCGGGAGCGACACCCCGCACCTGCCGCTCGCGTTCGTTGTGGAGGCGTTCTCGCGTCTTGCGTCGCCCGACACCGATGTCGTCTGGGGACCGGCAGATGACGGAGGCTATTATCTGGTCGGCATGAACCGCCTGATTCCCGAACTGTTCCAGAATATCCCGTGGAGTAGTCCCGATGTATTGACTGCTTCGCGGGAACGCGCCCGAGCTCTGGGCGTCCGTGCCGCACTTCTACCCCCGTGGTACGACATAGATACGCCCTCTGACCTGACTAAACTACGAGACGACATTTCCCGAAAAACGGTCACAGCGATGGGAACTGATGCCGTTTTAAGACTGTAACTTATGCGAACCTTAAAAAACATTACCCTTATTTTTACTCTGACTTTGACCGGACTGGCGATATTGCTTGGCGAAGACACCGCGCAGGCGTTCCCGGCTTACTCGCAAAAAGAAAAGAAGCCGTGTCTGTATTGCCATGTGAATCCGGGCGGAGGCGGAAAACGTAACGCTGCCGGTATCTGGTACAAAACGCACGCCCTGTCTTTCGCGGGATACACTCCGGAAAAAGCGAACGCCGCAGCAGGACTGAATGTCAAGCCGAAAACGGTAGCGACGCCGAAAGCAAAAGCAACGCCGAAACCGAAGGCGAAGCCCGCCACTGCCGCGAAGAAACCGACGCCCAAACCGCCCACCAAGAAAAAAGGGTAGGTTGATGAGATCAACACCATGAAACAACAAACGATATTTGCCGCCGCACTTGCGTTCTTGACTCTGTGGAGTGCGCCGCTTGCTATCGCGCCCGTTCGCGCCGAAGACACGCCGAAACTGGACAACGCGACCCGGAAACTGGTCACGGAAAAAATCAAGGATATGTCGGCGACGCTCCGTGTCACGGAAACGAACTGGCGCGAGCTGGAAAAGTGTGGCTCCGATTTCAAGCGGACGTACTACTTCAAGCGGATGAATGTCGCGTACCGATACCCGAATCAGACGCGCATGGAAACCAAGGCACTCGGCACGACCCTTCTGATTATTTTCAACGGCGACACGCGCTATTATAAGGTGCCACTCAAAACCGAAACGTCGTCCGTGGCGGGGCAGCCGGGGCAAAAGCAGGGCTTACTCCAATTCGGCGTCTACGCGCCGGACTACCTGACGCTCGATTATGAGCCGAGTTTCGTGCGTGCCGAGAAAAACCTGCAGGTGATCCGCCTGGCGCAACGCCGCTCGAACAACAAGTCGTTCGAACTGCTCTGGGTGAACCCGAAGACCCATATCATCGAGCGACGGCAATCGTGGAACGGCGACAATGTGCTCACGATGGAACTGCGGTATAAAGACGTGAAAGAAGTGCGTCCCGGTATTTTCGTCCCACACCGCATCGAGATTTATAATCCCGAGGGCAAGTTAGGGGCGGCGCAAGCCGTGGAAAACCTGACGGTGAATACCGGACTCGCCGACGCGCTGTTTGCGATCAAGTGACCGACAAAACAACGAATTTTCCCGAACCCGACGCCGCACGATTTTACCACCGTGCGGCGTTCGTTCTGCTATTTGCGTTACTCGTCATCCGTTTGGTGACCGCCGTGCGGTTCGGGATGGCGTGGGACGAAGCCTATTACTGGCAGTGGAGCCGCTATCTCGCGCTTTGCTACTACGACGCCGGACCGGGCATGGCACTCACTATCCGCGCCGGGACCGCGCTTTTCGGCGACACACCGCTCGGCGTCCGATTCGTCCCGATCCTGATGAGCGTCGCCGCGAACGCTTTGATGTACGCTACCGCCTGCCGCTGGTTCACCCCCCGCGTCGCCTTCTGGACTGTCGCCCTCGCCTCCGTCGCCCCGCTCCTCGCCATCGGCTCCGTTCTCGCCACTTACGACCTCCCGCAGATATTCTTCTGGTCGGCGGGTCTGTATGCGGTAACGCGGGCGGTTTCTCCCGGAAGCCTTCGGAGGGAGATCGAGGGCGTCGGGGGGGTGAGGGCAACGGCCGTCCTCTGGTGGTATCTCACCGGCTTATGCGTCGGGCTGGGCACGATCACGAAGCCGACGATGATCTTTTTCGCGCCGGGAGTCTTGTTGCTATTGGCACTCGTGCCCGCGTATCGCAAGCACCTGTCGTCGCCGCACCCGTATCTGGCGTTCGTGGTGGCACTATTCTGCCTCGCGCCGGTCTTCCTCTGGAACGCGCAAAACGATAACCTGAACTGGATCCATACGCTCAACCGGGGCAACCGTAGCACGGACGCCGCGCCGGGTCGCTGGCTCGGCGAGTTCTGGGGCGGGCAAGGACTTGTCGTCGGACCGTTCTTGCTGATCGCCGAGCTAATCGCTCTGTATCACGCGTTGCGCCGACCAACCGATCCGCGTAACGCGTTCCTAATCGCGTTCACGGTTCCGATCCTAACGGTCTGCACGATTATCTCGCTCCGCTCAAAGGTCGAAATCAACTGGTGCGTCGCCGCGCACCTGACCGGACTACTGGCGGTGGCGGCTTTGTGGTTTGGTGATGTTGCCGGAGCCCTCACCCCCTCTCCCTCCGGGGGGGTGAGGGCTTCCCGCGCCGTCGCCATCGCCGTTTCCGCCGTTCTTTCCGTCGTGCTGTTTTTCCCGAACGCACTGGTGATCCGCCCGTTCGGACCGTTTGTGGCGAATGGCACGTGGGAAAAGGTGAACGAGCAGTATGGCTGGGAACCGATTGCCGCCGCCGTGGAACGCGAGCGGAGGGCATTGCAAGCCGAGTCGGGCGATACGCCGGTCTTCGTCGCCGGGACCGGGTACCGTGTCTGCTCCATACTCTCGTTCTATCTGCCGGGACAACCGTTCGTGGAAAAAATCTGGGTGCCGGACACGCGCCGTGACCAGTACAACCTCTGGACAAAGGAAAGCAGACTCGTCGGGCAAAATGCCGTGGTAGCGATGGAGCGGGAGCGACCCGACGAGGAAGCGTATTTACGTACCCGGTTTGCGTCCGTGTCGGAACCGATCATCGTGCATGTGCCGCGTGCTAGCTTCCAGGGACCGGTAAAGTCGTGGTATCTGTACCGGTGTCGTGACTTTCGATAAAAAATACCGGTCGATGTGACCGGCATTTCTCTTAGCGTTCTTTTCGCTCGGCTTTCCCGGCATTTCGATCAATGCCTTTCGCGGGAACGTCCTCGAACTTATTGATGGTTTCGGTCGGCTTCGTCGCTTCGCGGGTGACGAAGGCGATGGCGGCGACAATCGCGACAACCGCTCCGGCGATCATCAGGCTACGTTTTTGTTGTTCGTTCATGATGTATCAGTTGTTGCAACACTCCGTCGGGTGTAGACCAGGATGCGTAAACGGGTTGGGCGCATCAATATCCCAGATGACACCCGCCTTGTTGTAGTTTGCCATGATGATGTACTCGTTACCGGAAGTATCGATAGACTTCTGGCTGAGCAAGGACTGGGTTTTGTACCACTTTGCGTGACCGTCCGCGAAAGCGACATTCGTGCCGCCGTTGTGCCGGTTCGACAGACCGTTGCGCCGCCCGTATCCGTACCCCGGATCAATCCACCAGCCGTTCGGGTTGGTCGCGCCGACTTTGCGGTCGAAACTATCGGCGAAAACGACCGTGATCGCGGGATATTTGATCTCGTTGTTCGTCACCGCACGGGGATACTGGGGATTCGCCTCGATTGCTGACTCCGACGTGATGGTATCGTTCTCCCCGCAGACGAAGTAGTAGAAATAGTTGTAATACATGCCGAGGTATGAGTTCATGCCGATGGAGTGGGACATGCGGGAGGCGAGATCGTACCCCATTGTCGTTTTGCCCTCGACCATCGTGTCCGGGCAACGCAGAACATCGGTGCTTTTCAGATACGGTTGAAGGGTGCAGGACCACAGGCAGTTCTGACCGGTTGCGGCACTCGACGCGCCGCCCCGCGCCAGTTCGTGCAGGGTTTCATCGTAATCCTGAATGTACTGCATTTGGGAGATGCCAAGCTGCTTCATATTGGACAGGCACGACGTTTGACGCGCTTTCGCACGGGCTTGGGCAAAGACAGGGAACAGGATCGCGGCGAGGATCGCGATAATGGCGATAACGACAAGCAGTTCAATCAGCGTAAATGCAGAACGATGGCAACGAGACGTGATGATATTTCTCAAGGCAGGTACTCCTTCTAAAAGGGTGGCGAGATTCGCTCCTTAGAGTAGAACGGCGAACAGTCGGGGCAGACGCCATCGGTGGCGACTACGAAACAAAAAAACGAGGGGAACAACGGTGTTGATACCATCTTAACATTCGGCAAACCTGACGTCAAGTGGGAGTATATACTGTTTTTGAATAAAGAAAGGCTACTCTCGTAATTTGAGAGTAGCCTTTTCCGCGTTACATTCTCGGACATCAAGCACTACCAGGAGCAGGTGGTGTTCCCGTTCGTTCTTGCCCGGTTGCCCCAGTAATCGCGCTCGGTTTTCTCTGCAACGAAATACTTCGCTGTCGCACAGTACGATCCCGCCTGTTGCGCCCCGTTTCCTGGAAACACAGGAGTAGGGGGGTGCGCATAGATGTCGTCGCCCTTCATATATTTGGCGTGTCCGTCGGTCCAGACATAGTTTGCACCGTCCTGATGACGCCATGGGGAGTCACGCGTGAACCCGACCTTCTTTCCTGTCTTGGTGATGTACATTTCATAATATCCCTGCAAATCGATGGCTAAACCGATACGCCCATCCCCGATCGAAGTCGAACTGCCTTCGCCGACAAAAACGGTACTCGCGGGAGAATCAATATTGGCGAGTGGCATTGCCCGGTAGTAGCGGTTGGCAGTTGGGCGCGGGAGTCCGGCATAGGCTAATCCCATGCTAAACCCGTAACTACGGGCATTAACAAAATCGGTCTCATTGTTGGGGCATCGCCATATCCCTCCGAACCTGCCCTCAACGCCAGGTGCTCCTGGGTTCCCGCTTTTGACATACGGTTGAAGGACCACGTCCCACGTCGTAGTTAGTCTGAATGCCGCGGTATTTGGACCGCAGGCGGTGACCTGATCTGCCACAGGAACCCCGGCGGTACAGGTGTACCATCCAATCCAGCTAGGTAAAGTCTCATCGAAATCCTGAGCATACATAGTAAGCGCATTGCCCATCTGCTTCAGGTTCGATAAACAGGCGGTTTGACGGGCTTTCTCGCGGGCTTGTGCGAAAACGGGAAACAG
>JACMIS010000401.1 GCA_014381035.1 Armatimonadota bacterium | reverse complement strand
TTGGTGTTATAGAACACCGGAAGTGTATCATATTCGGGGGGTTTCACCCACCGGTAAAAGCCTTCGGCTAAGGACGCTCCGCGTCCGGGAATGCATAAAACGTTGGGCAGTCCCGCAAGACGTTACGCCTCGCACCTATCCCGGACGCGGAGCGTCCTTAGCCGAAGGCTTTTACCGGTGGGTGAAAACCTCCGAATATGATACACTTCCGGTGTTCTATAACACCAAAGAAGGAAACTCACCGATGCCGCTTTCCCGCCGCAGGCTTCTTGCCGTCCTGCCATATTCCGCCCTGCTCCTGTCACCGTTCGCCTGTGCCGCTCGCACCGGCGACGCCGATAACACCGTCGCCGCCGATCCGCAAGTCGCGAAATCTGCAACCTCCGAGCCGCTGACACCCAAAAAATCGGTTCAACCCCGCCTCGGAATCAACCTCAACGGTCCCGCCGACTGGAACTCGGAACTGCCCTTCGTGGACGTTTTCCGGCTTTCGCGCCCGTGGATCTCGCAAAAAGAAGGCGAAGGATGGGGTAAAGGTCCCGCGCTATCGCTCGATAAGAACGGTTACGTCACCAAACTGGAAGCGGGTTGCTTTGCCGAATCGCCGCTCTGCACCATTGAGGGCGGGCATTATCCGAGCGGTGAGTATACCCTTTTACACGAGGGCACCGGAAAGATCACGTTCAATGGCGCGGCGTCGGTGGTTTCCGAAACGCCAGGGCGCATGGTGGTCAACGTGGACGCAGCGAAGGGCAGCTTCTTCTTGGCGATCCGCGAAACCGACCCGGCGAACTACGTCAAAAACATCCGGATGATCATGCCCGGCTTCGAGAAGACGTATAAGGCGGAGCCGTTTCACCCGATGTTTCTCGCGCGGTGGCAGGGCGTCTCGTGCTTGCGCTTCATGGACTGGATGCACACGAACGGCAGCAAGCAGGAAAAGTGGAGCGACCGCCCTACCCTTGCGTCCGCGACCTTCAGTGAGAAAGGCGTTGCCGCGGAAACGATGTGCCTGCTTTCCAACCGGCTCGGCGCGGACGCCTGGATCTGCATTCCGCACAAAGCCGACGACGACTACGTTCGTGAGTTCGCCCGCCTGATGAAAGCGAAACTTGCCCCGAACCGCCGCGTGTACGTTGAGTATTCTAATGAAGTCTGGAACGGTCAATTCGAGCAGTCGCGCTATGCGGGCGAGAAGGGGTTGGCGGCAAAGATCGGCGAAAAACCGTGGGACGCGGCGTGGCACTATACTGCACGCCGCTCCGTGGAGATATTCAAAATTTGGGAGAAGGAGTGGGGCGGACTGGAACGGTTGGTGCGCGTCCTGCCGACGCAAGCCGGGAACGCCTATGTCGCCGAGCAGATCGCGAAATTCGAGGACGCCTACAAATCCGCCGATGTTCTCGCCATTGCTCCTTACTTCGGTTGCGCCCCATCCAACGATCCCAAAGCAACGCCGACCGCCGCCACGGTGGAAAAATGGACGGTGAACGAGGCGATGGACTACATGGAAAAAACCGCGCTACCCGAAGCATTGAAGTTCACCACGGATAACAAAGCGGTCGCTGACAAATATGGTCTGAAACTGGTCTGCTACGAGGGCGGGCAACACATGGTTGGCATCGGGGGCGCGGAAAACAACGACAAGATCACCAAGCTGTTCCACGAAGCGAACCGCAGCGAACGTATGGGCAAAGTGTACGCACAATTTCTGGACGGCTACGCCGCGGCGGGCGGCGACCTGTTCTGCGCGTTCGCGTCCACCGGCAACTGGAGCAAATGGGGTTCGTGGGGCGCGATGGAATGGTACGATGAAGACCCGAAAAAATCGCCAAAGTATATGTCGCTGGTACAGTGGGCGCGGGCACAGGGTCAAAAAATTACCGCGCCTGGATAATAGGGCAAAAATATCCAGGTTGTGACACGGCGCAGGCGTCAGCGAACGTTGCTGTGTAGTAGCCGCTCTGGCGCGAGGGGATAACCACACCCCCTCCGCCGTTGCGTGAGATTGGATCAGCGGGGTGGGGTCACGGATTTGTTTTTCTCTGCCTCTTGCGCAAAACGATGAAGATCGGCGTTAAATCGGTCGGGTTGCTCGAAAAAGGGCGCGTGTCCCGTTTCTGGGTACAGGATCGCCTTCATCTTCGGCATCAACTGCCTTGCCCGCTCGACCGTCCGCGCATCCACCAACGCATCACGCTCCCCGTAGATAAACAGGCTCGGCACGGCGACCTTCGGTAGTGTTGCCTCCGCAGACACAGAAATCCCCGTGAAAGTCTGCTTGATCATGTCGGGCGAAGCCATGGCGGCACCCGCATACAATAGCGCGAAGGTTTCGGGGTCGGGCTGTCGGTAGAAACACAGGCGGAGGAACTGTCGGGTCCCTTCGAGGTACGTAGCGAGGTCCGGGGAAGTCAGTGCCGCGACGACTTCCGACTTAGCTTTGATGTATTCGGGCTTGAGTTCAATGACGCCGTCTACATAAACGATGCCTGCCACACGGGAATCGCCGTGGGTTTCGAGATAGTTCGTGATTACCAGACCGCCGAGTGACCAGCCAACGAGCACCGGGCGTTTCAAGCCCTTAGCCTCGATCACGGCGCGCAGCTCATCTCCCCAACGCTTGCCGTCGGCGTAATACGCCGCCTGTGCGGGCTTGCCGGACAATCCGTGCCCGCGCAGATCATACGTGACTAACCGGTACTTGCTTAAGACCGGGCTACGGACCTGATTCATCCAGTCGAGATGGGTGCCGCCGAGTCCGTGAATCAGCACGATCTCCGGTCCCTTGGGATCACCGTATTCCTGGATGGCGACACGTACCCCATCCGGTGTGGTGGTGAACATTTGATTCGGGGCGGCTTTTGCCGTGCGCATAACCGGTTCAATCGCGGCGCGTGTGGCAGACGGTACTTGAAGAAGGGACACCGCAGCGACGACCGCCAGGGCGAGATCAGGAAGAAACCTACATGTTGTTTTCATTGTTCAATACCTTTTGAACAGTTTAACACAAGTGTTTTGAATGTTCAACATCTATTGGACAATTTAATCCGGCACGTCTGCCGGGTATTAACGGGGCTCGTTGGGCGGTAGAACAATTCCACCGCCCGCACTGCCGCCGAGTGCCCTCTGGCGATGCGGAACGGATTTGCTATAATGTCTCATGCCCCCCGTAAATGACAGTCCGCCGGAGACGGTGCCCTTGCTCGACCTGTCGGAAGTGCTGGACGCCCTGAGCGACGAAACGCGTCGCCGAATCCTGCTACGTTTGATGGGTGCCGACTTTTGTTGCTCCTCGTTTCAAGACCTAGGTCCGAAAACGCGGTTGACTTACCACTTCGCCCGTCTCCAGCACTCGGGTCTGATCCGGGTGACCAAAAGCGGGAGGCGGCGCATTCTCTCGCTCCGGGGTGAAGAAGTCGAGGACCGCTTTCCGGGGGTCTTGCGGTCGGTGCTGGAAAGCATGACAGATGCCGATGCGGCTCCGACCCGCGAAGCCCGACCGGCGACCGAGATATAATGGCTTCATGCCGACGCACCCCGTTATTATCCGCCCGGTCGAACTGCGCGACGCCGAACCGCTTCGCGCCATCTACAACTGGGCGGTCGCCCGTACGACCGCGACGATGGGAACGGAGCCACGTTCGCCCGGAGAGCAAATCGAGTGGATGGAAAAGCACAACGGCTTACCCTACCCCGCACTTGTCGCCGAGGATGCGGACGGCGGGCAGGTCGTGGGTTACGCGTCGCTCTCCTGTTACATTCCCCGCGAAGGCTATCGCCATACCGCCGAAGTGTCCGTGTATGTGCATTGCGACTGGCACGGGCTGGGAATCGGTTCCGCCTTGCTCTCCTCCCTCCTCGTCGAAGCCGACCGGCGCGGTTTTGTGTCGCTCCTCGCCCTGATTACCGACGACAACGAACCGTCGCTCCGCCTGCACCGCCGCTACGGCTTCACCGACGCCGGAATCCTGCACCGTGTCGGGTACAAATTCGACACCTGGCTGGATGTCGCAATCCTGGAGCGGGTTTCGGAGGCGACTAATTGAACGACTTTCAGATCGTGTTTGACTTTGTTCGTACGATCCCGAGCGGTAGCGTGATGAGCTACGGCGGCGTGGGACGGGCGGTTGGCGTCACGGCGCGAACCGTGGGATTCGCGCTCGGCTCCTGCCCCGACGACGTTCCCTGGCACCGTGTGGTCGGCTCCGACGGCTACCTGCGCATCGCCAAACGCTCCCCAGTTCATTTCGACGTGCAAAAAGCGCGACTCGCCGAAGAAGGCGTCCTGGTGGATGAACGCGGGTTTGTCCCCGCCGATGTGTTAGCCCTTTCTGATTAAACCGGCGGAGAATAAAGTGGCTGTTAGCGCCTTTCCTTTGCCCAACATCTGTTGGAAGACTAATCCGCCAGCAAACCGTTTTGTTTCTTAATAATCCCTTAACATAAGGCGGGTATCATTGCCATAGACTATTGCTTTATAGTCCCATGACTAGACATTTGCTTAGAAAGTGAGTCTTCCGTTGTCTAACCGTATTGCTCCCAAAACCGCTACTTCCAGAGCGGCTTTCACCTTGATCGAATTGCTCGTCGTTATCGCGATTATCGCTATCCTCGCCGCGATCCTTTTCCCTGTCTTTGCACAGACCCGGGATAAGGCGCGTCAGACAGCATGCCAGAGTAATCTGAAGCAACTGGGAATCGCCTTCATCCAGTATGCACAGGATTACGACGGCCAATTCCCCAACCCCGGCGGGCGTACCATCCCTGCGGGTCTCGGGCTGGCTAACTCCTCGCCACAGAACGCCTGGGTCGCCTGGAACCGCGAGCCTGCGGTCACGGGACCGTGGGTACAGAACGGGGGCATCTGGCCCTATGTGAAGCAACGTTCCCCGAACAACGCTTCCAACGTCTACGCCTGTCCCAACGGTCAGGAATATGTAGGGACGGCAACCGCCCAGACGAGCAGTCGCGCCAGCCTTCTTGGTCAGTCTTACTCGATGAACGACTATATCCGTGGCGGGCATGATGGTACGGCGGTCGGTACCGTCCGTGCCAGTTACGCAGACGGTATGCTCCAGGACGCGCCGGATAGCATCGCACAGACTATTCTGCTCTTTGAAACCGTTCAAGACGCGGAAGGCGGTCCCAACCGAAACGGGTCGCCCTATTTCATCGGCAGTGTCAACAGTGCGTTCCGCCCCAAGCCGGTCGGCGTCGCTCAGAACTGGCACGCCAAACATTCGAACTATCTGTTCTGTGACGGTCATGTCAAGGCATATCAGCCGGGACAAACGCTTGATCCGAACTATGATTCCAATCATCTGGGCGTGAAGGCGGTCACGATCATTCCGACACAAACCCAGGCGATCTACACGCGACTTCCCGAGTACCGACCTGGCGGCACCCGCGATCTGTGGGACCCGCGCATCCCCGAGGTGAAATACCCCTAATCTCGTCGCTCTACGAGATAGGTGGCTTTGTCTGCCGGTAAAATAGTTTCGTCAAGTGAACAACCGGTGGCGACGAGGGAGTTATCCGCGCACACGGATGACTCCCTCTCGTTTTCTGACGATCCCCGACCGCGGGAGTGGACGAAGTGCGCAAACCTTGACGCTTCATAACAATTCCTGTACAATTCCGCATCGTGGAAGCGGCAGGGGCACGCCCATCCACACCCCCCGACCACCATGAACCAAGAAGGAGTCTGTTAAGCGCACCGCATGAGCCTATTTTCCGCCTACCGGGAGGGACTGACGCGAGGAAGCTATCAGGACGCCTTTGACGAAATGTTTGCCGATCCGGCGAACCTTGTGCCGCAAGCCTATTGTCGCACCTTATTCGAGCGTCTCGATACGTTCACCTTCGAGGAGTTTACGCGCCGCGTCAATGTCGCCGACGCGATGCTGATGAATCAGGGCGTCACCTTCACCGTCTACGGCGACGCCAAAGGGATCGAACGCACCATCCCCGTGGACCTGATCCCGCGCATCGTCCCGGCGGAGGAGTGGTCGCACATCGAGCGCGGCTTGACCCAGCGCATCAACGCGCTGAACTATTTTCTGCACGACCTGTACAGCACCGACTGCAAGATCCTCAAGGACAATGTGATTCCCCGCGACCTGGTCGAGTCGGCGGCGCATTATCGCCGCGAATTTATCGGATGCCCCGTGCCGAAAAATATCCATGTTCATATCTGCGGCACCGACCTGATCCGGGACAACGACGGCACCTGGCGCGTATTGGAAGATAACCTGCGCACCCCATCCGGCGTTTCGTATGTGCTGGAAAACCGCGTGATCCTGACGCGCATCTTTCCGCAACTGTTCAACCAGTACCCGGTGCGCCCGGTGGACCATTACTCCACGGTGTTGCTCGACAATCTGCGGGCGATTGCCCCGCGCAAACATAGCCCGGTTGTGGTCCTGCTCACGCCCGGCGTCTTCAATTCCGCCTACTTCGAGCACGCCTACCTCGCGCAACAGATGGGTATCGAACTGGTCCAGGGCAATGACATGTTTGTGGACGGCGACATGGTCTACACGAAGACCACACGCGGTGCGCAACGAGTAGACGTTATCTATCGCCGGATAGACGACGACTTTCTCGACCCCGAAACCTTCCGTAAAGGCTCCTCGCTCGGCGTTCCCGGCTTGATGCGTGCCTACGCGGCGGGAAATGTCGCTCTCGCAAACACTATCGGCACCGGGATCGCGGACGATAAGGTGATTTACCGCTACGTCCCTGAAATCATCAAATACTACCTCGGCGAGGAAGCCATCCTCCCGAATGTGGAAACGTTCTGCGCGTGGGAAGAATCCGAAAAAGATCACATCCTGGCGAACCTGCCCAACCTGGTCGTGAAAGCGGCGAACGAGTCCGGCGGATACGGCATGCTGATCGGACCGCAAGCGACGGAAGCGGAACTCGCCGACTTCGCGGAAAAGATCAAGGAAAACCCGCGCAATTACCTCGCGCAACCGGTGATCGAACTATCGTCCGCGCCGTGCTTCGTGCGCGATGTCGGCATCGTCCCGCGCCGGGTGGATCTGCGCCCTTACATTTTGACCGGACCGGACGGCGTCACCATCATCCCCGGTGGTCTGACTCGCGTCGCGCTCAAAGAAGGCTCGTATGTCGTCAACTCGTCGCAAGGCGGCGGTTCCAAAGACACCTGGGTTCTGGCGCGACCGATGGGCGGGCAATTTCAAACGCAATCGCAAAGCCAATCCGGCGGTGGTTCACAATCCCAATCCCAAAATCAGGGGCAATGGCAAAACCCGTCCACAGACCTCCTCTCGAACGCCCCGCATGACCCGCAGAAGGCGCGCGAACCCATAGCGGGCGTCGAGATGCAGGTGCAACCGGCTCAAAATCAGGGGGAGCAGCAGCAACAAGAGATGATGCAACAGCAGTAGCAGCGTCCGACCAGGCCTTCCCACGACGACAGAGTTTGTCACAACGCCATTGCCGGTAATCGTTATTCGTGTGCTCTTCGTTTCCGAACCCCGCCAATTCGGGTATCAACTAAAGAGCGAATAATTTTCTGCCGAAGATAAACCACAAACATGTTGATCGGAAAAAAACTGGGACCCTATAAGCTGACGCGTGAGGCGGGACGCGGGTTAGCCTCCACCGTCTACGAAGCGGTAGATACGCGCATCGGGAGAACGGTCGCGGTAAAGATCCAGAGCGTCCCGCCGAACCTGTTGCCCGAACAACGCGAGGCGTTGAAATCGCGCATGGAACGCGAGGCGCGTTCCATCGGTCGGCTTTCCCATCCGAACATCGTCAAGATATTCATCGTCGGCGAGCAGGATAACCTTCACTATATCGTGATGGAGTATTTGAACGGCATCTCGCTCCAGGAGCGTCTCGATGTCGGTCCCCTCTCGCCGGCAGAAGCGGCGGATATCCTGGATCAGGTCGCGAGCGGTCTGGAAGCGGTACACGCTCAGGGCGTCGTGCACCGTGATATCAAACCCTCGAACATCATGATCCTTTCCGGCGGAGTCGTCAAACTGACGGACTTCGGGGTAGCGCATGCGGCAGACGACCCGTCGCTGACTTCGCACGGGATGATCGTCGGTTCGCCGCTATACATGTCGCCGGAACAGGCGAATGGGGGACCTGCGACACCGGCATCGGATCTGTGGTCGCTCGGGGTATTGCTGTATCATATGCTCACCGGCAAAGCCCCCTTCGCCGCCGGGACCGTTCCTTCGGTCCTGTACAAGATCGTCCACGAAGAGCCGGAACTGCCATCCACAGTTTCCGAGCAGACCGCTACTGTGTTGCGTCAGGCACTCGACAAAAACGCCGACCGACGTTTCGATTCCGCCACCGCGTTCGCCACCGCGTTCCGGGCGTCTTTACCCGATCTAACCATTGTCCGGTACCAACCGGTCCTCCCGCCGAGCGTGCCCATCGTGCAACCGTCGTCTACCCGTCCGGGAGGCGCGCTCTTGTCGGCGGCACGCGACGTATTTACGCCGCGCCTTCCCCGCGTGCCCGTGCCCACCGCGCCGGGTCGCACACGCCCTGCTTGGCAGATACCGGCGGCGGTATTTGCCATGCTCGCGCTTGGCGGCATACCGCTCCTGCTTTCCCAACAGGGTCGGGATGACGCGCCGCTGGGGGCGTCGGAGCGAAAAACGGCGTCCGCGTCGCTTCCGGAATCGAGCCCGCCACCGGCAAAGCCGCGCCCGGTGGAGACGCCCGCAGCAGTCACAAGACCCGAGCCCGTCCGCCGAAATAAACCGCGACAGGTCGCCGTAGTCAAACCCAAACCGAGCCCGGTTCGCATTCTTTCCGCGAAGGTGACGCCAGCCACAAGTCCAACCCCAGCCATGCGGGCGACGCCGTCCGCTCAAGTGCCTCCCGTCGCCAGGGCAAAACCTGTCGCGAAACCGACACCGACCACGGGGTGGGTGCGCGGGGAACTGCTACCGCCCCGGGTAGAGCCGACGCCGACCGATGCGGGGGCAAGAGACCCTATACCGACACCGCGACCGGTGCCGCCTACCCCGACCCCGGTGCCGAGCCCGGTGCCGGAACCGATCCGTCCTGCCCCGAAACCGAAAGCAAACCCGCCAGTCGTTGTTGCGGATTCGGAGGAGGAGGAGCCGCTCGCGCTCCCCTCCGAAGACACCTCGCCGATACCCGATGCCGCGACCGAGTTGAAAGACCTGCTCGGTGTGTGGATCGCGGTGACGAACGAGCGTGACATCGAGGAACAAATGCGCTTCTACGCCTCCCGGATGGGGCGATTCTATCAGGCGCGAGACATTTCGCGGGACGCTGTCCGCGCCGAGAAGGAGCGCGTTTTCGGCAAAGCGTTCAAGGTAAAAATGAACGTGAATGATCCCGAAATAACGTTCAGCCCGGACGGGCGCACCGCCGTCATGCGCTTCCGGAAGAAATACGAGATTCAGGGCGGACCGGGGGCGCGCCGCGGGACCGTCCAGCAGGAACTGCGCTGGCAACTGATGGGCGACGGCTGGAAGATTATCAGCGAGCGCGACCTGCGGAGCGAATGAGAGCCCGTGGCACGCGGGTTCCCTTCTTGACTGATTCCGACGAACTGCGTATAATGTTCCCATCCTGAAGCGGCATGGCTAAACCGTGCCGTTTTCGCATTTTTCTATCATGCTATCCCGTGAAGCCGATTCCCTATTCTGGATGGGTCGCTATTTAGAGCGAGCCGAAGCCACCTCCCGCCTCGTTGACGTGCAGTACCATGCCGCACTGGAGTCTGCGTTCCCGACGCAGGAACCGGCGTCGCTGTGGAACTCGATTCTGGAGATCAGTGGCGACGACATGATTTTCAAAGCCCGCTACGGCGATGTTTCCGAGCGTGATCTGATCCAATTCATGGTTTTCGACCTCGATCAACCGAACAGTATCGTTTCCTGTATCCGTTCCGCCCGCGCCAATGCGCAGGGAGTCCGCGAGGTGATTTCGTCGGAAATGTGGGAGACCGTCAACCGGGCGTTCCTCGATCTTCTCAATTGGGACGTGGACAAGGTTCTGACGACCGCGCCGCACGAATTCCTGGTGTCGGTACGGAACCGCTGCCACCTGTTCTATGGTCTTGCCGAACGCACCATGCTGATCAGCGACGCCGTGCATTTTTTGAAGTGCGGAATTTTCCTGGAGCGTGCCGACCAGATGTCGCGCCTGACCGATGTTCTGGTGCGCGAGTTGACCGGGGGCGACTACCATCTGGACGAGGACGAGCATTTCGACGTGCACGGATGGATCGCGTGTTTGAAATCGGCGTCGGCGTTCGAAGCGTTCCGCAAGACGTATCGCGGCGGGATCACGCCGGATAACGTGCTGTCGTTTTTAGTGCTCGACTGGGAGTATCCGTCGTCCATTCACCATGCCGCCGCACAGGTGGAACATTGTCTCCGCGCCGTGTCCGGCACCGGCGGTCGCCGATATGCGAACGATGCGGAGCGACTTGCGGGTCGCCTTCACGCCGAACTATCGTTCTGCAATGTCGGCGATATGCGCGAAAAGGGCTTGCATGAATTTCTGGAAAACATCCAGGTGCGTTGTTCCGAAGTCGGGAGCGCGATCACCGACCGTTATTTGAGACATTGACAGCCGCGACTATCAAAAAAGGGAAGCCGGAGACAAGCGTTGCTTGTCTCCGGCTTCCCTTTTTGATTTTTATGTAGCCTGTCGGCGACGAGCGGCGAGCAAACCGAACACCCCACATCCCATTCCTAGCAGGGCGAGTTGCCCGGTGCCGGATTCGGGAACCGCGATGGGACCTAACCCAGCAGTCTGTTTGGTGATCGTGTCGATGTTGCTACGATATTGCGAAATCCGGGACGAATACGAACCGTAAGGAATCGGATTGTCACCGGTTATTTGCACCCGTTTTTTGGGTCCGTTTGGGAAAGCCGGGTCTACCGGTTCATCGGTCCAGAGGTTGCGGGCGTCGAAAATTGCCCCGAGCAAAAGTTGGTTTGACGCCTGTGTCGGGTAGGCGGCATCCACGGCAAAAACAATACCTGCGAGACGCCATTCGCCCGCCTCCTCAATGAAGACCCCGCCGCCGGAATCGCCGGTATATACGATAGCCTCGTCATCGCCGACCGACGCCGGGTTCAGTGCTCCGCCCGGCAACGTGGGAGCGTCGAATGTGGAGTAGAGTGTGTTGGTGTTACCGACCATCTCGAACGAGGTAACGGTGTTGCGCCCCCAGTTGATGTTTCGCACTTCTCCGGGTTGGAGCGGCACCTCCGTAGTCGCCCCCAGATTCCAACCGTTGAAAAGACTCGGCGTGCCGGTCCGTACTTCCGTCGTCTTACTGGGATCGCTGCTACCGAACACGACCATCTCTTTGCCGATTTCGTCGCTCCCCCGGTACATATTGAAGAAACTGCTGAACGGGTCCTCGACACGCACCAGTAACAGGTCGGTTCCCGCTACATTGACAGACTCCACAACCCGATGCGCCACCCCGTTCTGGACAATATCGAAGCCGGTCCGCCCTGCTGCTGCATGGTTTGCTCGCAACGCCCAGTTCGGCGAGATCGGCCATGCGGGATTCCCGCCGCGAGGAATCCCGTTGCCATCGACCGTCGCGCCGTCTATCGCGATCCTCCCGAATGGGATACTGGCATACTCCCCGGTGGATGCCATGTACTTCTGGTTCGGCGATCCGAATCGGACAACAGCCTGCGCTGGAGAAAAAGTCGTTAAAATCGTCGCGACCGTTACTGCGGTCGCGAGGGTGAGATGATGAAATCGCAAGTGCATCTATGCTATTCCTTTCCGCTTTCCGTGGAATGGTACCACGAATCATCCGCCTGTAAACGGTTCTTACGGCGCGGTTTGAAACCGAGTAGAATGATGAATAGGATAAGAATGCTAACAACTATTATTACATAGATTCGTGTGGATAACGGGTGAGACTCTTTCTTCATGCCGTCGATACCGATGATCGCCCGGATCGCTGCAGCGTGCGGAGAGATCCGTGTCGCAAACGCCAGCGTCGGCTCGGAATAGGGCGAGTAAAGATCGTGTTGCTTCCACTCCTCGCCGGTATTTTGATACAACCCTCGCGTTTCATACAGTGCCGCCATAAATGGCTGCGTGCCTTTTTTCACACGGCTGTACTGCCCGCCGGAGGCATAAATCACCCCGGCGAGTTTCCACGTCGTGCCGTCCTGGGTGAATACACCGCCGCCACTATCCCCCCGCCCTACCGTCCCTTCCTCGTCGCCGCTACTGCGATCAAAACCGAAGATCAACATTTCCGCGCCACCGGGTAGTGCTTTTCTACCTTCTACGCGGTTTCTCCCCCAGGAAAGCGAATCGTCCGACTTGCCCCACAGCCAGCCGTGCATGACGCCGTCGAAGATGAAGGGGTGACCGCGCCGACATCCCCGCCCGTATAAAATGATCTCTTTACCGGTTTCGTCCTTCTTGTCATAGAGTTGCGCCCAAACCGGAAACCGCTCCCGGACACGCCAGATAGCGAGATCCGTTCCCTCCACGGCTGTCAACCCTTCGGCGGTATATTCCTTGTCGTTCAGCGTGAACACATCGCCGATCCCGCCACCGACGTGCCCCGCAGTAATGAAGTGATGCGGTCCGACCGCCGTCCCGACAAAGGAACCCCAATTGCCGGTGAACTGAACGCCGCTATCGCGGTAGGAGCCGGTCGGGGGTGTGAGTAGCCTGCCGTCCCCGCCGACGGTGATGATCGCGTTTCCGGGAGACGCGAACAAGAGGGAAAGCAGAAAGATAATCAGGCATCGCCGCATTGCATTTTGATTATAGCCTATCTCTTCGCCGGTTGACGAAGCAAGGATGAAGGTGTTAAGATAGAAGAGAGACCCGTCGTCTGCCCCATGGCGCGAACGGGTTTCGTTTTGAGTACAGGATAATTTGCCGTGAGCTACGCCCCCACCGATACCGCCGATGTTTCGCCCGATGATCTGCGCCAACTCGCCGCTCTTCTCGAAAAGCATGATTTAACCGAGCTGCGCTATGAACAGGGCGATGTCCGTGTCACGCTCCGCACGGCGGCATATTTCCGGCAACAGGGTACGGCGGTCACAATCGCTTCCAATGGCATCGCTTCTGCCGCCGAGGATTTCTCTGCCGATGTTGCGCCGGAGTTCGAGGCAACGGACATGCCCGATGTTGGCACGCCGGGTGTCCGTATCGAAGCCCCGATTATGGGCGTCTTTTACCGCTCCGCATCGCCTACCGACCCACCGTTTGTGGAAATAGGCGATTCGGTAGAGGTCGGACAAGCCGTCGGACTGATTGAGGCGATGAAGGTGTTCAGCGAGGTGAGATCGGAAAGCGCGGGCGTGGTACGCGAAATCCCAGCGACGAACAAAGCTCTCGTACAACCCGGCGATGCCCTGATCATTCTGGACGCCGAGTAGATTTTCAAAAAAAGTTCCGGTTTCGCAGGAATACCGCCCGACAGGTGCGAACCCTAAGAGGTCACAGCGGCGCGGATAGATCGGTACAACGAACGTTCCATGGTAACCGCCATACACCCCACAAAACTCAGGATACAAAACTACGTATGACCCGCACAAAGTTCGGCATCATCGGATGCGGAAACATCAGCAACGCCTATTTTAACGCGACGAAGACATACCCGATTCTGGAAATCGTTGCCTGCGCTGACATAGATCTCGACCGTGCCAAAGCGAAAGCTGCGGAACACAATGTACCGAAGGCGTATACCCCGGATCAACTTTTAGCGGACCCGGAAATCGAGATCGTGATCAACCTGACCATCCCGGCGGCGCATCATGCGGTCAGCAAAGCGGTAATCGAGTCCGGCAAGCATGTTCACGTAGAAAAACCTCTCTGCATCACCCGTGAGCAAGGACGGGAACTGCTACAATCAGCGAAAGAAAAAGGGTTACGCGTCGGTTGTGCCCCGGATACGTTTCTGGGCGGCGGACACCAAACCTGCCGCAAACTGATTGACGACGGCTGGATCGGAACGCCGGTCGCCGCGACGGCGTTCATGATGGGACGCGGACATGAATCGTGGCATCCGGCACCGGAGTTCTACTACAAGGCGGGCGGCGGTCCGATGTTCGACATGGGACCTTACTACTTGACCGCGTTGGTCAATATGCTCGGACCGCTCCGCCGGGTGACAGGTTCAAGCCGCATTACTTTCCCCGAGCGTACCATTACCAGCGAACCTCTCAAAGGAACGAAAATCACGGTAGACGTGCCGACTCATATCGCGGGTGTGATGGATTTCCAGAGCGGTGTGGTCGGGACGATCATCACGTCGTTCGACGTGTACGGGGCACCGACCGGCTCGCCCATCACGATTTTCGGCACAGAAGGTACGTTGCAGGTCCCGGACCCGAACGGTTTCGGGGGTTCGGTAAAAGTGCGGACAGCAAAGGGTGGGAACGATTTCGTGGAAGTACCGCTGACGCACGGTTACTCGGGTAACAACCGCGGCGTCGGCGCGGCGGACATCGCCTACGCGGTGCGGTCCGGGCGTGCGCATCGTACCAGTGGTGAACTCGCCTTTCATGTTCTGGAGGCGATGTGGGGTTTCCACGACGCGAGCGATTCCGGTTCGCACTATCAGATGAGTAGCACCGTCGAACGTCCGGCGATCCTCCCGCTCGGGTTATCGGACGGAAACTTGGATTAAGCACCTCGCCCCGTCATCCCCCCAGGATTGGGGCTGGGGATCAGGGGTTTTAAACTAAAAGGAAAATATTATGGATACAGAAATCAGTACAGTTACCACAGAAGATACCAGCAACGTCAAACCGCTACGTATCGCCTTTATCGGGAGCGGCGGTATTTCCCGCACCCACACCGGCTACTTCAATAAAATGCCCGGCGTTTCGGTTGTCGCTTGCGCCGACATCGCTCCCGCCGCCCTCGATTGGTACAAGACCAACCAGAAGGTCGAGCATCTTTACGACGATTACAACAAGATGCTTGCCGAGGTCGGTGACCAGATTGACGCGGTCTCGGTTTGTACACCGAACGGCGTTCATGCCCCCGCCGCTATCGCCGCTCTGAACGCGGGTAAGCCGGTGCTCGGTGAGAAACCGATGGCGATGAACGCGGTCGAAGCTCAGTCCATCGCCGACGCTGCGAAGGCGAACGGCGTGGAGTTCGTGATCGGGTTCCAGCACCGCTACGAGCCGCGCTCGAAAGTCATTCGCGACCAGATCCAGTCCGGCGCGTTCGGCAAGATCCTGTATGTACGGGCGCAGGCACTCCGCCGCCGCGGCATCCCCAACTGGGGCGTGTTCGGTCGCAAAGAGTTGCAAGGTGGTGGTCCGATGATCGACATCGGCGTTCACATCCTGGAAGCGTCGCACAATATCATCGGTAGCCCGAAACCGATCAGCGCGACCGGAAACACGTTCACCTACCTCGGCGACAAGCCGAGCGCGGTCAACTCGCAGTGGCCCGGTTGGGACTACTCCACTTACACCGTGGAAGACCTGGCGGTCGGCATGATCCGCTTCGACACGGGCACGATGCTCACCATCGAATCGTCGTTCTGCGCGCACATCGAGAAGGACGTATTCAACATCCAGATCATGGGCGAGAAAGGCGGCGCGATCTGGGACGGCTCGCAGATCTTCACCGACCACAACGGCTACATGCTCAATGCGACGCCGGGATTCGTGCCGAAATACGACTACTGGGAGTACAAGATGCGCCACTTCGTGGAAGTCGTCCGCGACGGTCGCACCAACGAAGCACCGGCAGAGCACGGCGTGATGGTGCAGAAGATGCTCGACGGCGTCTATGCGTCCGCCGCCGCAGGAAAAGAAGTCGAGATCCGATAGCGTGTCTTCGGAAGAGGGCGTCTTTGAGGGCGCGACGGCTACGGGAACGCGATTGCGTTCCCGTAGCCATTTTCCGCCGAAGTGGAGTGACGCTGTTTTCGTCCTGCTCTTCGTCGCGGTTGCATTCCTGTTCGCCCGCACCTACATGAGCGCGGAACACTTCTTCTACTTCTGGGATTTTGCCGCCTACACAGACCTTTTGGCGCAGGCGACCGCCGGGATTCGCGATACCGGGATTCGACAGGGTCTGCTTTCTATCCACGCGTCCACCGAGGGCGAGTACAATCAGTATTTCACGCTACCGCTTCTGCCTTTCGCCCTTCCCCTCGGCGGTTTGACCCGTGTCCGGTTCGTGGAAGCGTTGGCGGTTTTATATGTAGTCCCACTGTGCCTTGTCGCTGGAAGCATCACGGCATCCCTATTCAGTACTGCGGAGGACGAGCGGCGCAAACGCGCCCTGTTCTGGCTCGGGGCAACGTTTTGTCTGCTTCTTCCGGCGACCTGGTCGGCGGTGTTGCGGGCGTACCCGGACGTGTTTGCATGTTTTTTCGCGTTGCTCGCTGTGTCGCTCTACTGCAACAGAGGCATGAAGTTTTCTCTACCCCGCGCCATCGGAATCGGGGCATGTCTCGCGGCCACGATGTTGCTGCGCCGCCACTTCACCTATCCCGCGCTTGCCTTTTATGGCGCGTTCGTCATTCATCAAGCCGTGCTGGTCTGGGGCGATCCCGAGCGTTCCCCATGGTTCGGTCGGTTTAAGGTCGCCGTGTCACGCGGGTTGCTGGTGTTCGGTGGACACATCTCGGTTCTGCTGATCTTCGGCAAACCGTTCGTCCGCAACCTGTTTCGCAATAACTATTACGAGTTATACACTTCCTACCTGTCTCCCTTGCCGGTACTGGTACAGTTTTTCGGCGGTTGCCTAGGATGGAGTATTGTCGCCGTGGCTTGCCTCGGGTGGATCACGGCATTCGTCATCAAGAAACGTCCGGCGCAACAAACCGAGCTGTTATTTCCGTTTTTGTTCTGCGTTTTACTCGGTGGCATCTGGATGTTCGCCGTCCGCCAGACCGGTCCACACTACCTGCTCCATTTTCTGTTGTTCCTGATCATCGGACTGACAGGTCTGACTCTGCTTCCGAAAGGCCGCGTGATCGCCGGGGCGATGGTGGCACTGCTCGGGCTCAATATGCTGAATCTGGCACTGCCTCCCGAACGCTCCCCGATACCGGAGGTCGTTCGTCCTTTCCTTGCGGCACCGCGCCCGCCGCTGTACCGGCGCGATTATGCCGAAATGACCCGTTACATGGCGACATTACGCACACTCGCCGCGCCGGATCATTCCGTCTTTGTTGGTGGGTCTTCCGAACGGATCAACAACGACCTTCTGAGCCATACCGATCCCGGTCTGCCGGGCTTACTGGCACCCGGATCGCCCGCCGCAACGCTTCCCCCGGTTCGATTCGTCGGATCGCCCCATGTAGATTCCCGCGACCGATACCCTCTGGAACCGTTGCTCGAATCCGACATCGTTTCCTTGCCATTCCCCGCCGAGACCCACCTCGCCCCGAAAGAACAAAAGGTGGTACTGATGAGCGGTCGGCTTTTCGGCGAAAAATCGCCGGTAACGATTCGGGAGACGGACACACCGCAAGCGGATACGATAGCCACGCTGTTTCAGCGCGACTTCGTTGCTCTGCCGCAGTCGTTCACGATGGAGAACGGTACCCGGTTGCGTCTCTACCGCCGCGTCCGCCCGACACCGATCCTGACCGCCGCCCGCACTCTCGCCTGGATGCGCGACGTGACGGACGGCAAAACCCCCGGTGGGCAAAACAGGTGGGTGGGTTTGACTCCGTCCGTGCATATCGAACCAGAGGAGGATGCCCGTTATCATATTACGGCGTATGTCCCTCCCTCCAAGGCATCCTCCAAAGCGAGACAATCGGAACAGGCAGTCGCAGGCTTCGCCTACATCGGTAAATCACGCACATTGCGTATTATCTCCTCCGAAGCGGCACCCGCTCGTTTGCAAGCCTTTGTTTCGGACGCGAGACGCGAGATGCCACAACCAGTTTCGATTACCATCACCACTGAGGGGAAAAACACCGTCGGCGTCGTGAAAGTCCCCCCTCT
>JACMIS010000400.1 GCA_014381035.1 Armatimonadota bacterium | reverse complement strand
TCGCGCCCGGCGGGGCACTTTCGAATCATTACGAGGCGTGCCGGTCGTTCCTGCTTTTTTTAAATGAGGAGACGGGTGGGGATTTCGCCGCGCTTTCCGACGAGGCGCGGGACGAACTACTGACGCGACTCGAAGCGGACCCCGAAACCGGGCGACCGTTCCGGCGGATCGTCGAGTGGATTACCGAAGGTTTTTACGCGTCTCCGGCGGGCTGGGACCTGGTCGGTTTTTGCCCGGTAGGCAGGGAAGCACGATGAACCGATTTGACGTGATTATTATCGGGGCGGGCGCGGGCGGGGGAGTGCTTGCCGGTCTGCTCAGCGAGGGCGGGAAGCGGGTTTTACTTCTGGAAAAAGGGCGCAACGCCCCGGACTACGCCGATATAGGGCGCGACCATCTACGCAATCAGCGGCTCTCGCAATACGGCGTCAACGCCGGTCCCGATGATCTCGCCGGGGACCCGCGTGTGTTCGAGGATTTTCGTTCGGGCAAAACGCACACCGCACTCGCGCATCAAGGCGGCTATTCGCACAACGCGTTTATCGTCGGCGGCGGGACGCGGGTATACGGTGCGCAGGCGTGGCGTTTTCACCCGCTGGATTTTCGCATGGCGACTACCTACGGGGTACCGGACGGTTCGTCGCTCGCGGACTGGCCGCTCGATTACGCCGAGCTCGCGCCGTTTTATGCCCGTGCGGAGCGGGAGTTAGGTGTCGCCGGTGATGCCGACGCGATGGCGCATCTGCCGCGCTACGAATCGCCGTACCCGATGCCCCCCGTGACACCCGATACGGTTCCTGGTCGGACGCTACGTGCCGGGGCGGCGTCGCTCGGCTGGCGGACGAACCCGGTGCCGCTTGCGATCAATAGTGTCCCGTATAATGGTCGCCCGGCTTGCATCCACTGCCCGGAATGCGTCGGGTTCGCGTGCCCGGTGGACGCGAAAAATGGTTCACAGAATACGTTAATCTCGCGTGCGGCACTGACCGGGCGGTGTACGCTCATCGCCGGGGCGACGGTTTCGCGTCTGGAGCGGAACGATTCGGGGCGTATCACTGGTGTCTCCTATTTCGCGGCGGACGGTATCCCGGTGACGGTGGAAGCGGACATGGTGGTTGTCGCGGGTGGGGCGGTCGAAACGGCGCGACTATTGTTGCTTTCCGGCATCGGTGGCGACAATGTCGGGCGGCACTTGCAGGGGCATTATTACCCGTGCGTTTACGGGCGGTTCGAGACCGACATCAACGACGGCGTCGGTCCCGGTCCCTCCACGGCTACCTGTAAATTCAGCCACGGTAACGACGGTGTTATCGGCGGTGCGATGATCGCGGATGATTTCGTGGTGCTTCCGGCGACGTTCTGGAAGCGTAATACCCCGCCCGGTTTGCCGCGCTGGGGGGCGACGGCGAAAGAATGGATGCAGGTAAACTATCAGCGCGTGTTACAGGTGTGCGGTCCCGTGCAGGAGATCCCCTCGCCCGACTGTCGCGTCACGCTGGACCCGGATATTCGGGATAAATTTGGGATACCCGCTGTCCGACTTTCCGGGGCGACTCATTCAGAGACTGTGCGAACGTCGGCGTTCATGTTCGACCGGGCGCGGGAGTGGCTGCTGGCATCGGGCGCGGTGGAAACTTGGGGAACGCCGCCCGGTCAGTCGCTGTCGGGCGGTCAACATCAGGCGGGAACATGCCGGATGGGCGACGACCCGCGCACCAGTGTCACCGACCGGAACTGCCGCGTTCACGGACACCCGAACCTGTATATCGGCGACGGCTCGGTACACGTCACGAACGGCGGGTTCAACCCCTTTCTGACGATCATGGCACTCGCGTATCGCACGGCGGACCATATCCTGCGCGAAGGTTAGAGAAATTACCACTATGAAAACGTATAAAATCGGCGTCGCTTCTCTGGTTCACGACCATATCTGGGGCGAACTCAATCACTGGAAATCGTTAACGAACGCACAAATCGTCGCGGCGGGCGATGTAAACGAACCGCTGCGCGAACGGTTCGCGCAGATGTTCCCCGAAGCCCGCCTGTATCCGTCCTGGCAGACGATGTTGGACGCCGAGGGCGGCACGCTGGACGTCGTGCAATGCGCTTCGGAAAACAATGTTCATGCAAACATCGTGGAAACGTCCGCCGAGCGTGGCTTGCATGTTATCAGCGAGAAACCGATGGCGGCGACCTTTGCGCAAGCGAAACGGATGGTGGACGCGGCGAAGCGGCACAACACCCGGCTGTTCATCAACTGGCCCACGGCGTCGAATCCGGCGTTTCAGGAGTGGGAGCGTCGCATCTCGGCGGGCGAGATCGGCGACGTTCGCTTTGTGCGATACCGCTCGGCGCATAACGGACCGCGCGAGATCGGGTGCGACCCCCACTTCGTCGAATGGCTCTACGACGCGGAAAAAAACGGCGCGGGGGCGTACATGGATTATTGTTGTTACGGCGCGGTGATGTGTGCCCATATCCTCGGTCGTGCGTCGCGGGTCACGGCATTGCGCGGGGTGCTGGCAAAAGAGTATCCGCTACCTGACGACGCCGCTGTCCTCACCCTCCAGTACCCGCACGCACTCGGCGTCGCGGAGGCATCGTGGATACAACCGTCATGGACACTCGGACCGAACCCGGTCGCGTTCGGCTCGGGCGGCACGATTGGCGTTGTAAACGGTGCCGTGGTCCTGCAAAAAGTCGGCGGGGAAGTGGAAACGATTCCCGCGCCCGCAACGGTTTCGCCGCGCCGCTCGGGACCGGAGTATTTTCTGCATTGCATCGAAACTGGCGCGCCGATTGAGGGCATCTGTAATGCGGAAACGTCGCTCATCGCGCAGGAAACCCTCAGTGCGGGCATCCTCGCCTCGGATACCGGAGTGACACAGGTTTTGTGAACGGTGGGTGAAACCCCCGCAATCTATGATATTTTGACGATATGCCTGAAACTAACCTTGCTGCCGTCCGTGTTCTAGTTTTGCACGGACCTAACTTGAACATGCTCGGGATGCGTGAACCAGGGGTGTACGGCTCTCAAACGCTCGCCGACGTTGACGGTAGCATTCGCGCCCACGCGAATGCTATCGGTGCCGTTATCGTGGATTGTCTTCAATCCAACCAGGAAGGTGCCTTGATGGATGCAATTCACAAAACCGTATTGCAAGGTAGCGCGGACGCCATCGTTCTGAACCCCGGCGCGTACACCCACTATTCGCACGCCATCGCGGACGCGATTCGCGCCGTTTCCGACAAAATCGTCGTCGTCGAAGTGCATCTGTCGAATGTCCATGCCCGCGAGGAGTTCCGGCGTCATTCCGTGATTGCTCCTGCCGCGACAGGGCAGATAGCCGGGTTTGGCGCGGATTCGTATCTGCTGGGTGTGTCTGCCGCCGTTGCTATGGTACAAAAGAAACGAAACCCCATTTAGGAAGTGTCCATTAATCTATGACTGAATTTAAGTATCCCCATCGTGTTTCTACCCTGCGCGAACGCCTCCCCGAAGTCGCCGAGAACAACCCGGCAATCGCCGCGCTCATCGTCTCCAATCTGGAAAACTGCCGTTATCTGACGGGGTTTACCGGATCAAATGGGCTGGTCATCGTCACGCCGGACGAGGCTTTGTTCTTCACCGATGGGCGATACGAAATTCAGGCGGCGAAAGAGGTGCCCGGTTTCGAACGGTTGATCATGCCGCAGGGAACCGACCTCGCGAAAGCGGCGGCGGAGCAAATCCGTAAGCGTAACCTCCCGAACGCCGGCTTTGAAGAAGCAAGCGTAACTGTGAAAGCGTTCAGCGCGCTACGCGTTGCGCTGGACGGTGAAAACGGGGACGGAAAACAGATCGCGCTCACGGGCAAAAGCGGCTATGTGGAGTCGGTCCGTGCCATCAAGGATGCCGATGAGATAGCACGCCTGCGCAACGCCATCGCGCTCGCCGACCGGTGTTTCGACTACATTGTGACCGCCGCGAAGCCGGGCCTTACCGAACGCGAACTGGCGTGGAAGATGGAAGTCTTCATGCGCGAGAGCGGCGCGGATCGGTTGTCGTTCGATAGCATCGTGGGTTCGGGACCGAATTCGGCATTGATCCACGGTCGCCCCTCGGACCGTGTCATCGGGTCGAGCGGCGAGCCGGAATTTCTGCTTTTAGACTTCGGCGCGGAACTGAACGGCTATTGCTCCGATATGACGCGCACACTTGTAATCGGTGGCGAGCCGAGCGACAAGCAACGGGCGATGTACGACGCGGTCCTGCGGGCGCAATTAGCGGCTATCGCGGCAGTTCGTCCTGGAGCGATTGGCAAGGATGTTCACGCGGTCGCGTTCAAATCGCTGGAAGCCGATGGATTGTCGCAATATTTCGGACACGGCACCGGGCACCAATTGGGGCGCGTGGTGCACGACGGTCGTGCCCTCGGCTTGATTGACGAAGTCGAACTGCGCCCCGGCATGGTAGTCACCGTCGAACCGGGCGCGTACATCGAGAGTCTCGGCGGTGTGCGCATCGAGGACGTTGTCCTGGTTACGGAGACCGGCAACGAAATCCTATCGAAGAGCCGGAAGGATCTGGTCGTTTTGTCCTGATACCGGGCAGATGACCCAGTACCGAATCACCCAACAGCCCAACGCCGATGCCCTTATCCGAACGCCACGAAAAACTGTTTGACTTTCTTGTTCTCGCGGACCGCATGAAAAGTATCGAGCGGCGGAACTACGTCGGTGGTTCGCCCCGGCATGAAAACGACGCCGAACATTGCTTCCACATGGCGTTGTGTCTGCTCGTACTGCATAAGGAAGTCGGGTTCGAGGTGGATCTCGGACGCGCTCTCGCGATGGTCCTGGTACACGATCTGGTCGAGATCTACGCGGGCGACACGTTCGCGTATGATGCGGCGGCGGTCGCGGGTCAGGCGGGCCGCGAACAGGAAGCGGGACGGCGATTGTTCGGCGACGAACTTCCCGCCGATACCGGCGCGTATTTCGCCGAACTGTGGCATGAATTCGAAGCCAAAATCACGCCCGAATCGCGCCTCGCGAACGCCTGTGACCGTTTGCAAGCATTCATGCAGAACTACATCGCCGACGGTCGCCCGTGGCGCGAGCACGGTATCACGCCGGAGCGTACCACAATGCGGACCGATCTCCCGCGCGAAACCGCCCCGGTCTTCGGCGAACTGTTAGATGAGATCTACCGGCGGGCGGGAGAGGCGAAGATGTGGGGCGAGGGTTAGGTAGTCGGGTTATTGGGTTGTAAGCCTCGTTCGGACGGTGAACAGTCCGATACCCAACGACCTAACCACCCACCCGCAACTATTTCATCCGAGGAACGACTATAAATTATGAATAAACGATCCTGTGCCGCCGTGTCGCTCACGATTCTGACGCCCGCGCTTCTCGCCGGGTGTTCCCGCGACTGTGACCCGAAGAAAGAGCCGGATTGTCGCCCGAATGGTCGCGGGGGGTATTACCGCCCCTATTGGGGTGGGGGCGGCGGCGGTCGCTCGTATTCCACTACCGGCGGCGGTGGGACGCGCTCCGGGACAGGGGTATCGGGGACTTCCGGGCGAGGCGGGTTCGGCTCGTTCGGTGGCGGTAGCGGACGGGCAGGCGGTTAGCCGCATTCTATGGAACGAGTTGCTATCGAACCGCGCCCCGACTGGCAGCGAATCGTCACCGGGCAGGGGTTGACGTATCACATGACCGGTGACGTTCCCTACTGGGATGAATCCGCGTTCTATTCGTTCTCCGCTCGCGAAATCGCCGACCTCGAAACCGCGACCTACAAACTGAACGAAATGTGTCTCGAAGCTGCGGAGTATGTCATCACGCAGGATCTGTGGGAGCAGTTTCAGATCCCCGCACCGTTCGTGCCCCTGGTGAAAACGAGTTGGGAGCGCGACGAACGCACGATCTATGGACGTTTCGACCTCGCTTTCGACGGCGACCGGATCAAAATGCTGGAGTATAATGCCGACACGCCGACCAGTCTGATCGAAGCCGCCGTCGTGCAGTGGCACTGGTTCAAGGACATCACGGGTGACAACACCGCGCTGGATCAGTTCAACAGTATCCACGAGCGGCTTATCGAAGCGTGGGCGGCGGCGAAGGCGGAGTATATCGGCGACGCCACGATGTATTTCGCGTCCATTATTGACGACGACACGGGTGGCGAGGATTTCATGAACGCTAACTATCTGCGCGATACCGCAGAGCAGGCGGGGCTGAAAACGCAGTTTATCGCCGTCGCGCAGATCGGGTATCATCCCCGACGCGGCTTTACCGATCAGCACGAGAGACCAATCCGCCACCTGTTCAAACTGTATCCATGGGAATGGCTGGTACGCGAGCGGTTCGGGCGATTTGTGCCGTCAACCCCGACACGCTGGCTGGAAGCACCGTGGAAGATGGTGCTATCCAACAAGGCGATCCTGCCTATACTGTACCGACTGTTCCCCGATTCGCCGTACCTCCTCCCGGCAGACTTCGCCCCGCTCGCCGGAGATTATGTGCAGAAGCCGGTTTTAGGACGCGAGGGCGCGAACACCCGCATCGTTCGCGACGGCGAAGTCATCGCGGAGCGCGGCGGGATGTATGATGGACCGTGCATCTACCAGGAGTATTTCCCGCTCACCGATTTCGGCAGAGGCTACCCGGTCATCGGTTCGTGGATGGTGAACGGCTGGGCGGCGGGCATCGGCATCCGCGAGGACGATCATCGTATCACTGGGAACGACTGCCGCTTTCTTCCCCACATGTTCGAGAAGGGTGATTAAATCAAAGTGCCCGCCCCCAATTCTGGGGGTGGGGCATGATGCTTATGTCGGCAGGAGCGCGACTCCTGTCGGAGTTAGCGTGAAGCCGAGGCGGACGATGCGGCGTGCGGCGTCGCCCCATTCGGAGAGACGGTCGTTGGTGATCAGGGTCGCGTCTCGCTCGCGGGCTTCGGCGATCAGCGTTTCGTCGGCGGAGGTGCCTGGTGGTGTTTCGCGGATGATGCCGCGCTCGACCAGCGATAAATATGCCGCTTTATCGTCCACATGGAAACGCAGGGTCGCATCCGCAACGAGTAAGACTGGAAAGAAATCGCGGCGAAAAAGAAAATCACGCACCATCAGGAGTGAGGCAACGCGGGGCGAGTTGTCCATCGCGAGCGGGTCGGGGTTGTGCCGGGCGACATTCGACGCGTCCACGATGACACATCGCGGGGTGAAGCCGGGGGCGGTCGTGTAGGGCAACACGCCGATGCGACTAATTTCGCCGACTGCCGACAAAAGCGCGTCGGCGAGAGTCGCCTGTTTGGTGTCGCTGCTGTAGCGCATTCCTGCCAACACGTCGCGCACCCGTAGGACGAGCCGGGATTCGCCGGTTTCCGCCGCGTCCGCCAATTTACGGGGCGAGAGCGGTGGCAAGGCGGTGCCGGGCAGGGAGATCATTTCGTCAGGACCGATTCCGCTGGCATCGCTCTGATCCCGTGCGGTTGCGGAAAGGCTCGCTGCGATCTCCGCGCCCCGTTTGCCGACTTTGCGTTGGAGTGATCCCAGTAACAGGTTGAACCCTTGCGGGGACACGATGCGCACCCGCAGGAATGCCGCCGTGATATGTGGCAACTTATTGTCCCGCTCGGCAAGTGCTACCAGCCGCCGTAGCAGCGTTGCGTCGTCGGCGAGAGTGGAGCGAAGCAATGTCGCCTGACTCAAAAGTCGTGCGAACGATTCGGTCGCTTCGACGACCGCGCCCGCGTCTAAAAAAGATTCCACGGCGCGGCTATCCTGATCCGCCGCACGCTCGGCTTCATCAGAACCGTACAGTGCGGCGGCGTATAGGGCATATACCGCCCCGCGTGCCATCGCCGGAGATTCCCGAATCCCCCCGCCCATGATCGCCTCCTTGCACACTTCCGCGACGGCAACGTATTTTCCGCGCCGTAGCAGTCGTCGCAAGGCTTCCTCTATAGGAAGGGAGTAGGGGACCGGTGACAGGGGGTACGGGATAGGGGAGGAAGGTGTCGCAACGGGTTTCGCTTCGCCTGTTCCCTGCTCCCTGTTCCCTTTCCCCTTCTCTCGCGCTTCGCGCTCGGCTCGGCGGCGCAAATTCGCGGACTCGGCTTCGGCGGATTCCTTCGCTTTTCGTGCGGTATCGAGTTCGGTGCGAAGCGCGGCGAGGTCGCGCTTTGCCTGGGTGGCGTCACGCTCCAAAGCGTTGATTCGCTCTTCCTTTTCTTTCAGCGCGGCGCGTTGCTTGTCGATCTGTTCGCGGAGTCGGTTGTCTTTCTGACTGGTCGTCGGTGCCGTAGTCTCCAATTCCAGGGGAACCGGAACGGGTACACCGGACTCGATGATAGAGACTTCCGCAGTGGTCCGCCCCCCGATTCCGGGGGAGCCAGGGGCGAGGGGACTTACGACAATGCTCCCCGGCAGACTCGCCAACTCTGACGCGAATCCCGGTTGCTTCATCGCCTCTTCCGCGACACGCGACAGGACGACGGGGTTTTTTACCGATTCCGGGGTGGCGCGAAAGCCGGATAACAAACGGCTGGCGCGAGGTTTGTCCCGCTGGACTAATTTCAGAAGGTCTTTGCCGGGCGCGGACGCGATGCGTGATCTCCACTCTGCCTGACTTTGTGGCGGAAGCAATGTATTCTGCGGCGAGGTGCCATCCGGCGACGTATCTAACGGAGACTGGTTATCGGCGGATTCACTCATGCGGCGGGTATGGCTTCAAGGGGCATATTTTGTGCGACGGTAAACATCGGCAGGGGACGCATGGCGGAGCCGGGTTTTAATGCGGAGCGTTTCAGTTGTCCACACGCGGCAGCGATTCGATGTCCCTTTTCCTGACGCTGGGTAATAACGACCCCGTAGGAGGCGACAATATCGCGGAACTGGCGCGTCGCTTCCGGAGTGGGGCGGCGGTAGCGCGAGGCGACATCGGTCGTATTGTACGGAATCGTATTCACCGAAACGAGCGGTTCGCGCCGCAGTAACGCCCCCAACTCGTGCGCTTCTTTCTCGGTATCGTTCACGCCCGCCATCAAAACATATTCGAACGTGATCCGGCGGCGCGTTTTCGCCACGTAGTCACGGCACGCTTGCATCAGCCGTTCGATGGGGTATTTCTCGTTGAGCGGGACCAGTTCGGAGCGTAGCGCGTCGTTCGGGGCATGGAGCGATACGGCGAGCGTGATCGGCATGTCCTCCTCGGCTAATTTGTAGATGTTCGGGACGACGCCGACGGTGGAAACCGTGACGTGGCGGAGCGAAATCCCGACTTCCTCATGGAGTATACGGATCGCTTTCACGACCTCGGGGAAGTTCAGGAGCGGTTCGCCCATGCCCATCAGGACGATGTGCGAGATACGGCGATCTGGGTGAAGCGATTGCAGACAAAGTACTTGATCGACGATCTCGCCCGCCGTCAGGTTCCGTGCCAAGCCCTCGGTGCCGGTCGCGCAGAAAGAACACGCCATCGGGCAGCCCACCTGCGACGATATACAGACCGACGTGCGCCCCGCATAGGGCAGGAAAACCGCCTCCATCACTTCGTCGTCGGGGAGCGAAAGCAGATACTTCGTGGTGCCGTCCGGCGCGGAGTCGGTTTTCGTCACGCGGCAGGGGGCGAGTTGGAACATCTCTACGAGCCGGGCGCGGATATCGCGCGGCAGATCGGTCATGTCCTCAAAATCGCGCACGAACCGCTTGTAGATGGCTTGCGCGACCTGACGCCCTCGAAAAGCGGGTGTGCCCAACGCCTCCGTGACAAGGGTTTCGATCTCACTTTGTGTTTTTCCGGCTAAGACTTGCATGGTTTCAAACCGGTAGTATACCGCTCCAAAGGATTCACGGCAATCGTTTTGTCGCTGAAAATGTTGTTGTCTATTGACAGACGACAATATGTGCGCTACAGTATACGGTTGCGCCGGTCCCATTATTGAACTTAAATCGGGTCGGACTGCAAACAAAGCGAGAGCGGGATAAGATCGGGTGGAAACGGTGGACGAAAGCGACGAACCGGTATATGTTATCAGTGTCGCGGCGCGTCTCGCGGACCTTCCGGCATGGTTTCTGCGCGTTTTAGACGACGAAGGGATCGTGGTTCCCAAGCGAACCGATTCCAGTCGCCGTCTATACTCGGCGCGAGATTTGAACCGACTGGCGCGTGTGCGCTATCTGACCGAGGACCGCAAGGTCAACATCGCTGGTATCAAAGTGATTTTTGAAATGGAAGCCGTCTGGCACGCGGAGCGATCCGGGCAGGAGCCGGTCAAACGACCCGTGTCGAGCGACGCACCACCAACCGAACTGAACGAAGTTTTAGCTTTATTACCCGCGTACAACCGCGACAAATGAAAACCTTTCGGCACAACTTTACCGAGTGAGGAACCGCAAACAAGCATGATTTATCCGTCCCCCGACAAAATTGACGAAGCGATTGACAGCAAGTACAAACTGGTCATCTTAGCCTCCAAACGCGCCAAGCAACTCAAAGAGGGTGCCCGCGCATTAGTGACACCGGCGGATTCCAACAACCCGCTTACCATCGCGTTGGAAGAGATCGCGGCAGGAAAGATCACCTACGCGTTCGATGAAAACTCGCTCGCCGGACGTGAAGCCCGCGCCGATGAGCAAGCCGTTGTTGGTGCCCGTAACGTCGAGTTGGCTCCGGGGCTCGATCCGCTTGCGATGCCGGAAGATATTGACAAGATCGCCGAAGCCCGCGCGCTTCTGGGCGGCGATGCGGATGTTGCTGCAGTCTTCGGCGATGATGAGGACGACAGCGACGGCACATTCCTTCCGGAAGTGGAAGAGGATGAAGAAGAAGATAATCCGCTCGCATTGGACGACGAGTCAGACGCCAGCGAGGTCTGACCTTCCCTGGTTCGAGATAAAACGGGGCGAGCCGTATTGTTACGCGGCTCGCCCCGTTCGCATTTGCAATAAATGGGTACAGACCGTTTAATGCAAGGATTCGAACTACCCGCCGCGATTTCCGGTGCGCTGATAATACTCGTCGTTCTGTACGACACCTTCGAGACCATGATACTCCCGCGAAGCGGCGGAACCGGTCTACGCCTGACCCGGTTTTACTTCGGATTCACATGGGCTATCTGCCGTTTTTTTGCAACCCGTCTTAAATATACCAACCCCGCCCGTCATTCCCTGCTCGGTGTGTACGGTCCTCTCGCGCTGATGTTTTTGATTGTCCTCTGGGCGAACCTGTTGATCTTGGGATTCGCACTGCTTTTGTTCGGCTTCGATTCTGCGCCAGCGGTCCCCGCCGGGGGGCATCCCACTAACTTTGGCGACAATCTGTATATGAGTGGTGTCACCATTTTCACGCTGGGCTTCGGGGACAAGACACCGGCGAATGCGGCAACCAAGACGCTGTGTGTGATGGAGGCGGGGGTAGGCTTCGGGTTGCTCGCGACCGTTATCGGGTACTTACCTACTCTGTACCAGACCTTCGCGCGGCGCGAAACAACGGTGCTTCGCCTGTATGTGCGGACTGGGGCACCGACTTCCGCGCAAAAGTTGGTGGAAAAATACCGCGATGCCGGAGCATGGACTTCGCTGGAAAGCTTGCTCGCACAATGGGAGCAATGGGGAGCGGAACTGCTGGAATCACATCGATCCTACCCGGTGCTCGCGTTTTACCGCTCTCAAACAGAGCAGGATTCCTGGCTGGCGGCGGCGTTCACTTTCTGCGAGGTACACAACACCATCGAACGGCTCTGTCCGGAAGATGTGCCGGAGCGCGGTGCGTTACTGCTGCAAGCGGAAGCGACGAAGAACATCATCAACGAGGCGTTGAATGATCTTGCAAACCGTCTGAAGTTGCACCACGACAAATCTTCCGTCATGGCACTGTCGCGGGAACTCTTGCTCGCGCTACCGCCCGCTCACGGGAGCGGATGAGCCGATCATTTCCGCGACACGCTCGTCCAGCGTAGCCAGCTCCCGCTTGATCGCGAACGGCGCGAAAATGCGTTGCAATGATCCCGGTGTTATTTCGTTGTACTTGAGAATCAGGGTGTTGACCAGATCCATTCGGTCGCGCACTTCGGCACGAAATCGCGTCGCGATCCGTTCTTTCGATACCTGATTCTTGCCTTGTAAAATGGCGCGAAAACCGCGTTCGATATAGGAAGGAACTGCCGCCCGTTCGCGTTCGATGTCTTTTTCCAGCTGCAACCACTGCGGAAGGGCATTCGCATTTTTCAGCAGTTTGTGCGCCACACGCACCTCGGGCGGGGTAAACGGATCATCCTCGATGCGGATCGGTTCACCTTTGCCCGCCAGGTTGTCGAACTCGCCCGCATCCATCGCTTCTTTGATCTTGCGATCCGCGATAAGCGCGGTCCAGTCAAAATTGGGGTGAACCGTGCCCCCGTTGTTTTGTCCACTCATAGCACATTTTTTACGCCGGAACGTGGCATCGGTGTTCCCGCTTTTCCGGCTTCTGGATAAGGAGCAAGGAGCCAGAAAAGGCGAGCCGCCGAAGCATTGACGATCAATTTTTTGCGTTCGTCGGCAGGATGCTCTTTGGCGTTCCAGTCGTTCCAATACCCGCCCTTGGGATCGCGGGCGAAGCGGTAGGAGAAATCTGCCTCTTTTTGGGCGGCTTCGAGGTACTTTTTGTCTTTCGTCACATCATAGAGGCGTAGTAGTGCCTCGCAGAAAAGATGGGTGAAGATCGGGGAGGCATCCGTCTTGTGCAAGGAACCTGTAGCAGGATCAGTCCAGGCGGCAAGTCCGGTATCGGCACTCTGGCGAGCGGAAACGAGAGACGCTTTATCGCCGGTCAATTGGTAGAACAGTACATCGGTACGGATCATCAACGCGGTGTTGTACGACCATTTCGTTTTTTCGATGTTTCCATCGAGCCGCATATTGTCCCAGTACAGACCATCTTCGTCCCGTAAATTTGCTTTTACCCAGTCCCGGATCTTGATCGCCCACTTCAACTGCTCCTTGTCCTTGGTGAGTTGATACAGGCGTAACGCCGACGCCGCAGCCGGGGCATTGGAGCAAGTATTTTTTGTCTGATGTTTGAGGTCCCAATAGATCCCCCCGCCCAGCTTCTCGTCCCACCCACTCAGCACGAATTTTTGTGTAGCCCAGGCTTCCCTCAAAAACGAACGGTCCCGTGTCGCCTCGAAAGCTTCCAGGTCGGCAAGGACGATCCATTGGTTATCGTCGTAATACTTGTCGGTTCCGTTGGGACCGGAACAGTAGGC
>JACMIS010000399.1 GCA_014381035.1 Armatimonadota bacterium | reverse complement strand
TGTCGGCGTAATTCGACACAGTCGGCGCGGACCGCTTTTTGAATCGCGGGTTTGAGGGGCAGATCAATGATACGACCGAAGCCGTCAATGCGGGACGGATCGCGCCGGTCGATTTGCAGGGAACTGGTGCGTGTGGCGGTCGAACAACCGATCAGGCGCACGGATTTCTTGGATTTTGGGAATCGGGGACCTGGCGGCGGGGCAGGCGATTGGGCAGTGGCAGAGGACAGCAGGAAGAGCGAAAGAGCAACGACAGCAGACACGGCGCGATGTCGGCAGAGCGGTGCGGCGGCGCGGGTAGCGGGAGGTTGCGGCATGGAAGACGGATTCCTCTTTTCGTATTCAAACGCGTGCATAGCGGTCAGAAGTCGGTCAGGACATTTCATTGTAGCATCCCTGCACCCATTTATTAATCGGCTTATCCTTCGCTAATCTCAATTCTACCCGCAACGATCACTTACCCCGTCGGTGTCGAAACACTGGGTGGACCTTGTTGCATCGGTGATGCGGCGGTCGTGTTTACGGTCGGCTGCACCGAATGTTCGCCGCAGAGTACCACCATCAGGTTCGAAACCAGTGCGGCTTTTTCGCGCTCGTTCATGTTGATCGTTTCGTGCATCTGCAAGCGGTCGAGGGCGAGTTCGACCATGCCGACCGCGCCTTCGACGATCTTTTGACGGGCGGCGATTACGGCGGACGCTTGCTGACGGCGGAGCATGGCACCAGCGATCTCTGGAGCGTAGGCGAGATGCGACAAACGCGCTTCCAATACTTCCACACCGGCGCGAGCAAGCCGCTCATTCAGTTCCGATTTCAGATCCTCCGACACAATATCGGTGTTGCGGCGGAGCGAGATCTCATGATCCTCGGCGTCGTAGGGGTGGGTGGATGCCAGGTGCCGCACCGCCGTTTCGCTTTGCAAGCGCACGAACTCCTCGTACTTGTCTACTTCGAACGAGGCACGGTACGTGTCCGAGACGCGCCAGACGATGATCGCCGCGATCTCGACCGGGTTGCCCGCCGAATCGTTGACTTTCAATCGGTCACCGTTCAGGGTGCGGGCACGGAGCGAGAGTGAACTCTTGCCAGTGAGCGGGTTAACAAAGAACCAACCGTTCTGCCGGAGCGTTCCCTGGTATTTGCCAAACAGCGTCAAAATCCGGCTGCCGTTCGGCTCGATTACCATCGAACTGCTCCACAGCCAGAAGAACGCGATAGAAAGCAAAATTCCGACGGCGATATTGCCGCCCGTAAACATCACATACGAGAAATACGCCGCTGCGAGCATGGCGATCAGCCCGACAAATCCCGGCATCGCGGTCGCCGGACGTTCGCGCAGTCCGGTGTCGGTCGTATAGCGCGGCGCGACGGTTTGTGCGGCATAGGAACCGGTGTCGGTTCGGGAAGCCTCGCTACGATAAGGAGATACTTCTTCGTCCTGGGTTTGTTTGAACATGTTCTGTCCTCTTGTTTATGGTTCGACACGCGGAACGAGAAGCGGTTACAATACAAACCGTGCAAGTACAAAATAAAAGTTCTATCATCGTCGCGATTCTTGCGGGTGGCAAAAGTAGCCGCATGGGAACCGACAAGGCAAGTCTGGTCACGGAAGGCGAAACGCTTCTCGCCCGGACGGCACGCCTCGCACAAGCCGTATCCGATTTACCCCCCCTGATTGTCGGGAGGGATAAACCCGACGATTGGAAGAATCTCCCCGCCCGATTTATCCCCGATGATATGCCCGGAATCGGTCCGGTCGGAGGAATAAGAACCGCCATATGGTATGCGGGACTTCGCTCCACACTCGCGCTTTCCTGCGATCTCCCCGCACTGACGGAATCGGCTCTGATCTGGCTATGCGAGCAGCCACGCGGCGAGTTGGGCGTTGTTGCGCGAAACGGAGAACAGCTCGAACCGCTTTTTGCCATCTATTCACCCATGTGCCTGAAATTACTGATCACGAACATTAATGCCGGTAAACGCTCCTTGCACGCGCTGGTTCATACCGGGGGGGAGGGCTTCGCTTTCGCAGACGTCCCTTCCGGAGTTGCTTCTGCGTTGGCAAACGTGAACACGCCGGAGCAATGGGCGACATTTCACAAACCGTAGCACGTCCTTCCCGTCAACCGCTGATCCCGACGAAACCGTATCCCAATCCGCGCCGGTTTTCCAGCGATGCCGAGGCTTCGGGAGGGAGTTTCGCCCGCAAACGGCGCACATGAATATCTACGGTGCGTGGCCCGCCCGCATAGTCTACCCCCCAGACGAAATCCAAGAGCCGCTCCCTTGAATAGAGTTTGCCGCGATGCGTCAGCAAAAAGCGGAGCAGTTCCCACTCTCTCGGGGTGAGGGACACGACCATATCCGTCGAACTGTGGCGGGCGATACCGCCGTGTAAATCCAGTGTCACGTCGCGGAAGCGTATCATGTCTCCTGTTTCGACCTGGCGGCGGCGGAAAAGCAAAAGCCGCACACGGGCGAGTAGTTCGTCCGGGGTATGGGGCGGGGCGAGAAAGTCATCCGCAAGCGGGAACCAGTCGCGCCCCGCCAGCTGTCGTACTCCGAGAAGTACCATGATCAAAGGCGCATTATTCGCACTCCCATGCCACGCCTCCCCCAGACGGTGGCGCAACGCACGCAGTGGTAACGCGTCGAACGATTTTCGCAAGTCTGCCACTACCAGATCCGGGTACAGACCGGAGCAGGCACGGCAAATCTCTTCCGCCGTGCTATCGCTATGCGTAACCAGCGAAACGATTCCATTCTGCTGAAGCACGGTTTTGAACCGAACTGTTTCTTCCGGTTCTGGGGTGACGAACAAAATGCGAAGCATGAGTGCCTTATTTAACCGCGTTATCCACCGCAACCGAAATCGTCCCGTCGGTGTGCGTTTCTACCGGGTACGTTTTCAGTCCGCTGTTGCCCAGAATCGCCTCGCCGGTGGTAAGGTCGAACTTCCATGCATGGAACGGGCAGATAAGCGTCGTCCCGCCCGTGATACCATCGCAAAGCGGTGCTTCCTGGTGCGGACAACTCGCCTGTGTTGCACAAACTGCGCCGGAGCGAAGCCGGAAAACGGCAATCGGGGTGCCGTCCACCGTGTACTCCCGCCCTTCCCCGAGCGGAATCGCCTCAATCAAACCTAAATTATGTTGCATGTTTATTTCCTATCAGGACGCCCCCACCCCCCATCCCCCTCCCCCGCTTCGCAGGAGAGGGGGAGTAAAATACATGGGG
>JACMIS010000398.1 GCA_014381035.1 Armatimonadota bacterium | reverse complement strand
GGAACCTCGTGTACAATCGCTTCTGGGCGCGGAAGCAGGGCGTCGAGGCGACTGGTGGGGGTGGGGGTGGGGGTGGGGGAGGCGGTGGTGGTGGTGGTGGCGGACTTCCGGGTGGCCTCAAGATGGTGGGCGGCACCAAGTCCACCGACGAGCTGATCGCGGGAACTCAGCGCGGGATTCTCGTGACGCATTTTTTCTACATCCGCTCGCTCGATCCCCGCACGGTGCTGCTAACGGGCCTGACGCGCGACGGCACCTTCCTGATCGAGAACGGGAAAATCACCCGTAGCCTCAAGAATTTCCGCTGGAACGAGAGCCCACTCTTCCTGCTCCGGAAGATCGATGAGATCGGACGTGCCGAGAGAACCGCCGCGGGCGAGGTGATGCCGGGCATTCGGGCGAGAGATTTCAACTTCACCTCGCTTTCCGACGCTGTGTGATTGATCGGGTGACGCTTGCGGGTCGCGCACGTAGATCGAGCGACCCGCAGCGCCGCTAGAATCTCGCTTCCGATTCTCCGGTGTCGCGCCTTTGGGTGCGTCGCGGAAAGGCAGGCTCGGAAATCTTTTCCACGATCTGGCCCACTTCGCGGTCGCTCACAGCGCGGTTGTTGCGGGCAAGATCGGCCTGGGCGATCATCCCCACGACACGGTCATCGCTGTCCACGACCGGAACGCGGCGCACCTGCCGCTCCACCATTATCAGCTCCACCGCTGCGATATCGTCGTCGGGCGAGCAGTAGGCCGGAGCCGGTGTCATCACGTCGTTGACCTTCGAGTCCGGCATCTTCCCGCGTGCGACGCCGCGCACCGCGATGTCGCGGTCAGTAAGCACCCCGACGATCCTCCTGCTGTCTGGTCCATCGACTACCGGAAGACACCCGCAGTCGTGATCCGCCATCAGGCGCGCCGACTTCTGGAGCGTGTCCCCTGGCGTACAGAACTGCGGATCCCGGCTCATGATTTCTTTCGCTAGCATCATTCCCCCTCGTTTTGAGGTAGTTAACGCCGTTTAGGTGTGCACGGACCCTGCCACCCCGCTGCGGCCTCGATGCAGCAGTCTCGAGCACCCCGCCGGACTGCTGCAGAATCTGCGTCGATGACGCCCCAGAGCGGTAGGATTTCCTCGGAAAGGTCCCGAAACGTGCCAACTGTCAGAGCGCAGACCTCTCATTCCACTCATGGAGATTCACATGCGCCGTACGTTGCCACTGCTCGCGTTTCTTGCTTTCGCCTGCGCCGACTCGACGACCCCGACCGCCCCCGCTACCTCCACCGCCAGTTTCTCGTCAGGCAGCGGTTCCGAGTATGGAGATCGCGATGGGGAGCGCCGTGGAGATCGTAAGCGTGATTTCACGATTTACGCCGTAGACGACCAGAACTTCCTGGTCAAGTTCGACAGCGACAGCCCCGACGAAGCACGACGGACCCCGATCGTGGGTACGGATGGAAACGTCGTCGGAATCGATTTCCGGCCGAACGACCAGACCGCTGATGGAATCGACAACACCGGAAAGCTCTACGGAGTAACCCGCGGCAGCCGGATTTACATAATCAACCCCGACAACGGGGTCGCAACACTTCAGAGCCAGATGACCATTCCGCTCGTTGGCAACTTCTTCGGGCAGGGGTTCAACCCGGTCGTCGACAGGCTCCGCCACCACAGCGATCAGGAACAGAATCTCCGCAATAACGTCGACAACGGCGCAACGATCATGGATCCTCCGCTCGCGTACGCGACAGGCGACCGCAACTTCGGCCGGAATCCAAACATCGTAGGCACCGGCTACACGAACAGCGTGACGCCGGCGCCGATCTCGACCGAGCTTTACGCCATCGACGCCAACCAGGATGTTCTCGTCGAGCTTCCCATGCCGAACAACGGCCAGCTCTTCACGGTTGGCCGGCTCAAGTTCGATACCGATGACAATGTTGGCTTCGACATTCCCGGTCGTGACGACTCCCGGGCATATGCCACCCTTACCGCTCCGGGTTCATCCCAATCCAGACTCTTTAGGGTGGACCTGGACAGCGGCAAAGCAAAGTCCCTGGGCAGAGTCGGCAATCCTCGTCCGCTGGTGACGATGGCAGTCAGGGACCGTGATGGTGACGGAGACAGTGACCGCAACGGAGACGACGGTCGGTAGCCGCACGATCATTACAAGCCCGTGGTCACCGTACTCCAAAAGTCAGCGTCGCCCACTTCGATTCATAATCGATCGTGTCGCGCGCGACCTTTTCCATGTGGATGAACTTGACGTACCAGGCGCCGCGTGATCCGATGCGGATGCTTGCCTCTCCATCGCGGTTGGTGCGGACCGTACGCTGTGCGATCCGCGCTCCGCCCGGGGTTCGACCACCGGCGATGACGACCTGATTTGGGACCGGCTCGCCTTCGACCACTGCTTTCACCCGAAGGTTGCCGCCAACTCTGAGCGAGTAAGGATTGTTCAGCGGTACCAGCTCGGCCGGATACCCGAGCTCGGCACAGTACCCGGACGTTCGCGTCGCACCCACTTGGATGAGAGCCTTCACGTGCTTCGAGTACTGCTCGCGCGCGGCCTTTTCGAGCTCGC
>JACMIS010000051.1 GCA_014381035.1 Armatimonadota bacterium | reverse complement strand
TAGCAGTTTCGCCCCCGGTTGCAATTTCCTCTCCCGATATGCCGACGAACCGGTAGGTAGGGTCGTCGCTACAATCAAGCCGACATCGAACTGTCGCAGACCGAGCCGGTCCCCGGCACTCGCCAGGCTGAACTTGAAACCGAGCGACGCGTCCGCGAAACCGGACGAACGCCCGCTTGCCGCGGCTCTCGTACTCAAATAAGTCGGTATGCCCAACCGGAGCTCGGTGCGTTTGTTCAGCCCAATCCGCATCAGTAATTCCCCGAAACCGTTCTCGTCGTCGCCGCCCGACTCGGCGAACGTTGCGCCGAACTCTGCCTGGGATAGCCCGCGCGGTATGGTCAACGCACTTTCCGTGAAATCGGGACGATCCGTCACGAGCGGATCAGCTCGCGGATCGGACCCGGGTTCGGGCGGAAGCTTTCCCTGTGCAAACACGGGTAAACCGAGACAAAGTATCGCCAGTGCGGAGGCACTAACCCGGTAAATTACAGACATCTCGTCGCGCATTTCCTTTTGATCTTCAGTAGCCGAGGATGCGGCCTACCGAGCGACGGAAAGGAGGCGTGATAAAATACGTCCGGGTAGAACGGCGTTTTATCACGCTTATCCTGTAAAGAGGTGACGTTGCCGCGTTGCCTCTTTACCTTTCCGCAAATCGTCTCTTATGGGGCGGTTTGTACGCCCGTCCATGCTTCAAACAGTTTTCCGAACCCGTAGGCGAGTGCGCCGCCGAGCATTCCGACCACGGTCATTTCCAGACCCTGTGAGAGCCAGGAACGCCCGGTGATCCACGTTTTCGAGGCACCGACCGCGAAATGCGCCACGATCGAAATCGCCAGCGACTGTAGCACCGCGTTGTTCCCCGCCGAGTAAAAGAACGGGATCACCGGCAGAAACGCGCCCACCGCTGTAGAAACCGTCGCGACCAGTGCCGAGGTCCACGGGGACGGCAGTCGCTCCTCCGATAAACCCAATTCCTCGGCGACCATCGTCTGTAAAAACTGCTCCGGCGATGCCGTCAGCCGGGCGGAAAGCATCCTCGACTCGTCCTCGCTAAAGCCTTTGAGTTGGAACATCAGCTCCATCTCCTCGCGCTCGTGTTCGGGGTCGGACTCGATCTCGCGTTTTTCGCGGGCGATTTCCGCCTCGTGTACCTCGCGCTCCGATTTCGCGGCGAGGTACGCGCTCGAACCCATCGAGAACGCCGACGCGACCATGCCGGCAAGCCCTGCGAGTAGCACGATGCGCGGTTCCGCCTGGGTCGCGCCCGCCACGCCGGAAACGATCCCGAACACCGCGCCCAGACCGTCGTTCACGCCGTAGATCGCGTCGCCGATCCACGAGCCGGTGGAGCGTGCATGCCACTTTTCGCCCGCCAGCATCGCGTCCAGCCGGGAACGCGCCGAAGCATCCGCCCCGACGGACCCCATCGCTTGCAGCCGCGCGGCATGGTCCTTCTCGTCGGGTATGACCCGGTTCAAAATCGCCGTGCAGACTGGATCATTCAACCG
>JACMIS010000050.1 GCA_014381035.1 Armatimonadota bacterium | reverse complement strand
CCGGAGTAGATACAGGAAGCCGTCCTCCCCCTCGCCGACGGTGCAGCAAGCGGACTCGTCGTTCTCTGCCCCGTCCTTCAGGGCGGTGTCCCAGGTAGTCCAGACCGCAACTAGGCGCGGGAGGCGTTTGTAGCGGTCCTGGAACCATTCCGACTTGAAAATGTTCCCGCCCGCCGCGACGGGTCTCTGCTGGAAAAGCGCGTCGAAGGAAGATTTCAGGACCTTGCGCAGCCGCTCCAGAGCCGGTACATCGTAACGCTCCGGGCAGAGTGCTTCCCCCGGCGCACGCCCGAGCGGGTCGTTCTCTTCGGCGATCGCTGGGAGCTTGATGACCGTCCACTCGCCGCCGGAGTCGCTCGCCAGAATCCGCCCGGCAAGATCGTCCTCGTGCCACCGGGTCATAATCAGGATGATCGCCCCGCCCGGCTCCAGACGCGTCAAAAGGTCATCCGTGAACCATTCATAGCAGGCGTCGCGGTAGGCTTCCGAGTTCGCCTCGGCGCGCGACTTCACCGGGTCGTCGATGATGATGAGGTTCGCCCCCATGCCCGTGACGCCGCCCCCGACGCCGACCGCGCGGACTCCCCCGCCGTCCGTGGTCTCCCAGTCGTCGACGGCGGTGCGCTCTTTGGAGAGCTTGATCGTCTCGCACGTTCGCGCCAACTTACGCATCTTGCGCGAAAACTTATGCGACAGTGCGGCGGAGTAGGCTCCGACGATGATCCTGGCGTCCGGTTTCCGCGCCAAGCGGTAGATCGGGTACCGGACCGTACACTGCTCCGACTTCCCGTGGCGAGGTGGGACAAAGAGCATCAGCCGGTCGATCTCGCCGTCGGTGACGCGCTGGAGCTGCTTCTGTATGAACAGGAGATAAGACCACTCCCAAAACCAAAGCGGGGTGACTTCCTTTAGCCACTCTAGGAACGAGATCGTAATTCCGTCTGTGGCATTCCCCGTGGCGGCCGCTATGCGCTCACTGACCGCCTTATCCGCCGCGCCCTTCCAATCCGTTTTCTCGTCTCGTTTCGTTAGCGATGTCTCGCGCGATGGCGAGAAGCGTGTTGACGCGGTCTTCGGGGTTGCTGACATGGGTGGTAACGGCGGAGATGAACTGGTCGGTGAGGTGGGCGCCGTAGGCGGCCATGTCTTCGGGGGTGGCTCCGGCGACTTTCTGCGTGAACATCCCGCCCTCGATCTTCTGGTACAGCTCGATCGTGGCGAGGATGGTTTTCGGGGACCTGCCGGAAATCGGGTCGTCGAGCAAGTCCTGGAGTTTTTGCAGGCGGTAGTTCGGGTGCGTGATCGGGATCTCGGACGCGTCCGACAGGAAGCGTTTGCGCACTGCCGCGAACAGGGTTTTGTGTTCGTCAGACATCCTGCCGCCGGCGGCGGTGCCTGGCTTATAGGAACAAACCTGCTGCGCGTTGACCTTGACGCCGAGGTCCTCCGCAACGCGATCGACGATCTTATGCGGGGGGTGCATCCGGGCGAGGAGCGTGATGATGTATTGCTTAGTGTCCTCGGTCAGGTCCGCCATAAAAAATGCCCAATAAAACTACATAAAACTAAATGAACGGGTTGTGCCTGCCGGTGCCACACGCTTCGGCGATCATCTCGTCGGTGATCGAGGCGCGGCGCTGGGCGGCACGGATGATCCCTGCGCTCCCGCCCGTCGTCAGTTCGGAGCCGTAGCGGGCGACGATTCGGTCGAACTCCTCGGAGTCATGCCGCCGCATACAATAAATGAATTCATCCTCCGCGTTGCGCCTGGGGACTTTGAACTCATCGAGCGCGACGGCGCAGTGGTACAGCTCGTGATCGACCAGGGCGCAGAAGCCGCGGTCGTCGGCCTCGACCGCCCAGACGGAATCGATCCGGATCACGAACTTGGGGACGATCCCGAAACATTGGCGCAGGTAGAACTGGTAGGACGCCGTCTGCCATTTGCCGCCGAGTTTGCCGACCAGTTCCGCCTGCCCGACGGTCATCTTCTCCGGCTTCCCGTTCTGCACGTTGGTCCAGAAGTAGCCGATCGTCGCGTCGGCGAGGTGCCAATGGTCCTCGTTGTAGAGTGGCCCGGAGCGGTCGATAAAAACGTTCTTAACCCAGCCGTCCATTCCCCGGATCGGGGCTTCGAGCGAAGGCGTGCGATGCGGCAGGGCTACTGCCTCTTCCGGATACGGTCGCTCTAAAACGTCGGAATCGTCTTCGTCCGGGTCTTCTCCCCAAGCCAAAGGCGTCGCGATCTCGTTCCCGCCGGACTCCCAGTACCGGAGCGCATTCGGTTCGACGTTCGAGAGCTTCGCGGCTTTCTCGATGTCGCCTTTCGCGCGGACCAGGTGCGTGAGGGCGAAGGAGCGGTCAAACTCGGTGTAGATGCGTAGCTTAGGCATCGTCGTATTTGCGGCGGAAAGCGTCGAACATTCGGTTGCCCTCGGGATAGTACACTTTCGCCCAGTCCTCTCCGCACTCGCCTGGACACACTAATCGCCCGATCAAGTCGTCTTCGTGATAGATCGGCGAGAAGATGAGAATCGGTCTGTCAGGATGGTTCATCCGGGTCCGCACGTTCTCCAGTAACGCTCCCCAAACCTGTTCGCGGATGGAAGGGCAAAGAGCGTCCTGCATATTGCGGAACGGGGAATCGACGATGGTCAGGTCCGCGCCGGAGCCGCAAAGCGACACATGAATGCTCGTGCCTTTGACCCGGTCTGGATCCGATTTAATCAAACATGGATTGTATTGTTTGATTTTCCTCGCGCCGATTTCTCCCATCCGGCGACTATATGTAAAATAGTGAACGACGCTTCTGGGGTTCTGATCCAGGTAGTAAGCGGCGAACAAGGTGGCGAGTGTGGTGTTCCCTGCCCCCTCCGGCGCGACGCGAAGCAGTCGATTGACGCCGCCGGGCGAAACCATCTGAAGCACGTCCAGATCGGCGGAGAGGAAGCGGAGCCGGTCGCAGTGCCGGTTCGCAAGCGGGTTTTTCGCGCACCATTCGCGGAACGTCATTTCTTCAGCTTGCAATGATCCACTCCGTAACCCATTGCAGGGCGAGGCCGCCGACGGTGGCGAGAATCACGGAGCCAACGAGCTTCAATACGGACAGGATCGACAGTTGCGGTGGGTCGAGTTTTGCGCGGGCGGATGCCCGGACTTTACACATTAGATTTTCCCTATTCGCGAGATCTGCACGGCGATCCACGCGCCGAAGACGAGGATGCGGACCAGGTTGAAGAGTCCCAACTGTCCCGGAGTGAGATTTTCGATCCATCCGAAAAAGTATGCGTGTGCCGCGGCAAGAGTGCTGACCACGGTCAGGATGGAGACAAGCGGCTCGATCATGCGGGGGGGTGAAAAGGCTTTGTTTTTCATAGGAAGAAGATCCTGCCCTGACGCGGCGCTCGCCAGGGCGGTGGTCGTGGATGGCGCAACCAAAGGCTGCGCCGGACCAGGGGTTCCGCGGATGCCGGTGGGGATACCGGTTCGCGCCGTAAGTTCGAATAACCGGTTAATCGGTCAATCAATTAACCGGTTATTGGTCAGGGTCCATCAGCGACCGCAGCCGTTTCAGTGCCTGCACTTCGATCTGTCGGACACGTTCTCTGCATTTGCCGATCAATACGGCGACTGATTCCAACGTGTCTTCCTCGAAATAGCGCCGCGTGATGACGAGTCGCTCGATGTCGGGGAGCTGATCCAGATACTGCGAGACCATGATCCGCGCATCCTCGGCGCTTTCCCATTCGGTAGCGAAGGCCGGATGCGACTCGGGATTGACCCCGTTACCCCCGCTCGACGTGGAAAACTGGGCGGACGGCTGTACGGCCTGTTCCGTCGCGGTCACTTTTGCTAGTTGGCGCACGGTAATCCCCGCCGCCGCCGCGATCTGATCCTCGGTCGCGTCCGGGGGCAGCGTCTCTTGGGCCCGGCGGACCTTCTCGCGGTTCTCGCGGGCGTACTCCGGCTGGCGGACGTTGTTCTGGTTCGCCTCCCGATTGAAGTAGGTCAGGAGTTGCTTATGGATGGTGTTGAAAATGTAGGTGGCGAAACACGCTCCGCCGATCGGGTCATACTTCGGGACGTATTTCGCGATGGCGATGGCGGCCGCTTGATGCAGTTCCGGCGCGGTGAGTGCCGGGTTGCGCGGCCGCAGAAACGGCGCACTTAGTTTGCTTATCATCGGCGAGAGGGCGACGATGAGCTGCTCCATGACGCGGTCCGCGTCTTTTGTTCTCCCCGCACGTTCTAATCGTTGCCAGCGCAGCACGGCGGCTTCGAGGGAATCGGGGGTCTGTTCGATCGGGTATCCCATTGGATTACCTCACATTTCGGCGGTTTTTT
>JACMIS010000049.1 GCA_014381035.1 Armatimonadota bacterium | reverse complement strand
GAAGATCTCCTCTATTCGGTGCCCGATAAATGCCATCGCTTTGCCCTCGGATTGAAGACGGCGCAGAATCACGGTCAGTTGCTTGACCTCGCCGGGTGTCAGGGAGGCAGTAGTTTCGTCCAGGATAAGAACCTGTGCGTCCTGCGAAAGAGCCGCCGCCAGTTCGAGCATCTGGCGATCGGCGACCGACAAGCCGCGTGCCGGTGCCTGCGGATCGATGGACACCCCGAGTGTATCGAGCAGCCGTTTGGCGTCCGCGAACATCCGTGCCCAGTCGATACGCCCGCCGCGCGTCGGTTGCCGACCGACAAAGATGTTCTCCGCCGCCGAAAGATCGGGAAACGTCAGCGGTTCCTGCGGGATCAGCGCGATACCGAGTGCGCTCGCCGCACGCGGGTTCGGTATCGCGACCGGCTTCCCGTTCACCGTGATAGTTCCGCATGTCGGTGTATGGACCCCGGCAATCAGTTTTGCCAGGGTTGACTTACCCGCGCCGTTCTCGCCAAGGAACGCGTGGATCTCGCCTGCGTAGAGCGATACCGAGGCATCCTCCAGAACCGTAACGGTCCCGAATGTTTTGGTCAGCCCCTTCGCTTGAACCAGAACGGTACTCACTTCTTCGGTGTCACCTTGAATCGGTATTTCCCGGACGGAACGGCGAAGACGGTCGCACTGGCTTCCTGACGAACCATCTTGACACCGGGCGATGCCGCTACCGGCTTATTGTTCTCCAGGATGGTGTCACCTTGCCGAGCCGGAACATACACGGTCGCGGTCGTGTTGGCAGGGATGGTTACGTCCAGCGTCAGCCCACCATCCGTTGCTTTCACCCATTTCGTTTCCACCCATCCACGAAGCGAGTTGTATTTCACCTCGGCGTGCCTCAATTCGCCGACGATTTGCGGGCGAACCGTTATTTTGGACCAGGCAGGTCCGTCGGTGTCGATACCGCCGACGCCCGAATAGATCCACTCCCCAACACATCCAAGCCAGTAGTGGTTGAACGAGTTCATACCGGGGTCCTGGAACCCTTTCTCGGGTGTCCAACCGTCCCACCGTTCCCACATCGTGGTCGCGCCGATTTTTACCTGATACAGCCAGGACGGGTACGTTTCGCGGAGCAACAGTGTGTTGGCGACATCACTTTTACCCTCTCCTGCTAGTGCGGTCAGTAGAAGCGGCGTACCGATAAATCCGGTGGTCAAGTGTCCACCCGCTTCGCGGATCGAATTGGTCAGGTGCCGCGCCGCGTCAGGGCGTTTCTTTGTCTCGATCAGCCCCCAATCCAGCGCGAGGGCGTAGAAGGTCTGGCTTTCCTGTTTGTTATCGACGACTTTGCCGTCCGGTGTGACATAGTTGCGGTTGAAGACATCTCGAATCGCCGCCGCCCGGTTTCGGAACTGTTCGGCTTCCGCTGTGTGCCCGATGGCGTCCGCCATGATCGCCATCAGTTGCGCGGACCGGAAATAGTACGCGGTCCCGTGGATCGGCGATTTATCCGGTCCGGCGAGCAGAAGCCAGTCGCCGAATGCCCCGGCTGGTCGGACGCCGTCGGGTGCTACCTTCGCCAGGTGGTCCATGTATTTGAGCATCGACGGCCAGCTTTCCTCAATCAGTCGCTTGTCGCCGTACATTTCCCACATGCGGTAGACACAAATTACGCCCGCATCTTCCCAGGCGGCATTCCCGCCGCCGATGAAACTCGGAGCCACATCGGGGTACGAACCGTCGGGGAACTGCCCATCGCGCACATCCATCAGCCATTTCGTGTAAAACGCAGGAGCATCGCGATGGAACATGGACGTTTTCGCAAACACCTGCGCGTCGCCCATCCAACCGGCGCGCTCATCGCGCTGTGGGCAGTCGGTCGGGACGTCCAGCGCGTTCCCCCGGAACCCCCAGTCGATATTCTGGACGAGCTTGTTGAGCAGGGGATTGTCACTCTTGAACGCCAGCGTCGATTCGAGATCGGAGTTCGCGACCTGTCCTACGACCGCTTTCGCCTCCAACGGAGCTATGTCACCGGTGATCTCGACATATTGAAAGCCGTGGAATGTGAATGACGGTTCCAGAGTTTGCTTGCCGCCTTTCAATATATAGGTGTCGGTCACTTTCGCCGTGCGCAGGTTCGTTGTGTACAACGTCCCGTCCGGGTTCAACCGCTCCCCATGCCGCACGATGATCTTCTGCCCCGGTTTACCATTCACGGTCAGGCGGACCCAGCCGACCATGTTCTGTTCCATATCGTAAATGAACACGCCTTTTTTCGGTTCGGTACGCTTCTTCGCCGCGACCTGCCCGGTGACCCGGATCGGCTCGTTCGTCTGCGCATCGACAATGATTCCGGGGTCGGGCGCGACCCCGACAGCGGACCAGCCGTTTTCGTTGAAAACCGGCGTGTTCCAATCCGGCATCTCACTACGCGTGTCCATCGTCATCCCCATCAGCATATCCGCGCTCTGAATCGCGCCGTATCGGGTTTTCCAGCTACCGTCCGTGCCGACGACCGCGTGGGAACCGTCGGTGTATTCCAGATCGAGTTGCAGGCGTAGCTTCGGGCTGCCCCCGTAGAAATCCCGCTTGCCGGTGAACGCCAGGTAGCTCGCATACCAGCCGTCGCCCAATATCGCCCCGAGGGCGTTCTGACCGGGTTGTACCAACTTGGTCACGTCATAGGCGAGGTAATGCACGCGCTTCCGGTAATCGGTCCAGCCGGGTGATAGAACATCGTCGCTGACGCGTCTCCCGTTCAAGGAGAGTTCGTATACACCGAGCGCGGTGGCGTACAGTAATGCCCGTCGCACTTTCTTTTCCGTGGTGAAAGTCTTGCGAAAGTATGGCGGCGGGGTCAACGTCTTGCTTCCTAGCGGGGGTACCTGCCCCCATGGTTGGGTACCGTTCGGACCAATGACCCGAACCGCCACAAAAGGACCATTCGGCTCGCTTGCCGCTTTCCAATCACCGTCCGTTATGCAGACGAACTCCTGTCCGCCGGTGGTTCGGACTACCAGACGAGCGATCAAGCCAGCAGGACTGGCTTCGACATTTTCGGTGTGGATCGTGATCGTATTCGGACCGGTGCGCAGTTGCTTGGAAACGTCCACCGTTCGGAACTCGCGCCAGGAATCCACGGCATTCTCTTTTCCGACGGTCTTTCCATTGATTTCGAGATCCCAGGTGTCATCGGCAGAGATAGCAATCGTCGCCTGGGCGATCCGAATATCCGCAGGTAATTGGAACGTCCTTTGAAAATGACGTTTCGCGGCGGGCGGATTGCTACCGTCTGCCGCGAACCAGATCCACTGGGCTTTGTTGAGAGTCGGCGTATCTTTAGTAGTGATGCTCGACTGAGGGGCGATCCATTGGGCGGTCCATGCCGACGGTGTCAGCAGTCCCATCGTCCAGTTTGCCGGTCGGCTCCACCCGGACGGCTTTCCGGCAGCATCCCAGACGCGCACCTTCCAGAATACCTGTTGCCCGGAGCGTAATTCTTTCCCGGCATACCCGATCTGGATGGTTTCGCTGGAAACAACCTTGCCTGTGTCCCATAGATCGCCTGTGTCGCTGTTTAGATCTGTCAGTGTCGATGCCGCGAGGATTTGATAGGCGGTTTGGTGTTCGCCCCGTGCGCGACTGGTGACGTTCCAGAACAGGCGCGGCTTCGCCGCATCGATGGCGAGAGGGTCTCGCTTATACTCGCACTGTAAGTTCGCCGGAGCTAATTCAGCCTGTGCAGCCTGTGCACCCGGGAACGAAGCGAAAGCAATCAAAGACAACAACACGCAAAACTTATCGTGCTTTTTTCCAATAAAAGTCGGCATCCTACTATCCTTAAAACCTGCGTCGCAGATAATTCCTGTTTGGTACGGTAGCCTCATCAGCTATCCCAATCGCATCAGACAGATACCTATGAGTACGGCATTCGATTTCGTTATCCTTCACATGCTCTATAAATAGTTTCGTTTTTTTACTTTGGAGCGGTCAGTATGGTACAGAAGAACCAAAATCGGTCCACGGAAAGGGATCGCGATACATATATGAACCAAACTTATCAAGATGTGGGTAATTCACAAAGACTCCTAAACCATGTAAAATACTGTTATGACTCGACGCAATTTTGCTCTCAATTCCTTCGCTCTTGCGATCTTCCCAACCACCTCCGTGGTCGCTACCGAACCAAACCTTGACTGGGTAGTTCGAGATGGAAGAACAGGTAAAGAAGTCCGTTGGCGCGATCTGCCCGGCGAACTCGCCACCGCGAATGCCATATTTCTTGGCGAACAACATGACGATCCCGAAACGCACCGGGTAGAAGCCGCACTTCTGCAAGCCGTGCATAAAAAAGTCGGTTCGCGGCTGACGCTGGCGATGGAGATGCTGGAGCGCGACGGGCAAGCCGCGCTGGACGATTACCTCGCGGGAAAGACCGACGAGGCGGCGTTCACGAAAGCGAGCCGTCTCTGGCAAAACTATGCGACCGACTACCGTCCGATGGTCGAATACGCGAAAGCCCAAAAGATCCCCGTGCTGGCATCGAACGCGCCCCGGAAAATAGTCAGCACTATCGGTAAGGAGGGGTTGTCAGCGACGCTGACAACGCTATCGGCGCAAGAAAAAACGCAGATCGCCGCGTCCATTACCGCGCCGGAAAGCGACGCCTACGCGATCCGCTTCGCGGGAATCATCGGGCAGGGACACGGCGACGGTAAAGCGATGCCTGCCGCCGTGGTGCGCCGCTTCTACGAAGCGCAATGTGTGCGAGATGACACGATGGCGGAAACCGTCGCGGGAGCCGTTCGCGCCGGACGTACCGTCGTCCACGTCAACGGTAGTTTTCACAGCGATGCGGGACTGGGAACCGCCGCCCGCGTTCTCTGGCGTTGCCCCCTTGAAGCCCGTCTTTCCGTGGTTAAGATCGTACCCTACAAAAACAAGATCGAATGGGAGCCGCTACGTGGCGAAGCGGATTACCTGATATTCGTCCCTGACCGCCGTGCCGCATGAAAATACGGTGTGAAATACCTGTCACGCCGCGTATCATCATTTCTCTAACAAAGTAGGGTATATACTCTCCATCCGGTTTCGACATAGGGCGATCAAGCCTGTCTGGAAAGGTTTCACCAAGTGGCGATAGATGCCGCCCCGGACCGTGACGTGCCGGGCGACAATATTTCTTACCCGTTAACCACCGCGGACTTAGCCGCGATGGTGGAGCAGTTACGTTTCGTCACTGATTCCGCGCCGCTACTCATCTCCTACGTAGACGCCGGTCTGCGCTACCGCTTTATCAACAGTCACTACACCGACTGGTTCAAGCGTGGTAGCGCGGAAACATTGGGTCGCCATGTTTCGGAAGTCATCGGTGACGCCGCATTCGTCATGGTGCGCCCCCGTTTAGAAGCCGCATTGCGTGGGGAGCGTGTTTCCTACGAAGCCGAATTGCCCTATAGCCGGGGGGGGCACCGATTCGTTCGCACGGAATTAGTCCCGGATGTTCTCCCGAATGGCACCGTTCGCGGCTTCGTCGGAGTCGTCCTGGATATTACCGACCGGCACGATGCCGAGGAGCGGGAACGGTTCCTCGCGAGTCTTTCCGACCGCACCCGTCTGCTTACCGACCCGGAAGCCGTCGTCGATGAGACCGTGCGTTCCGTAGGGGCTTTTCTGAACCTTTCGCGGTACATGTACGCCGATGTGGACACGGCGGCGGGAACCTTCACTGTCCACCGGGATTTTTGCCGGGACGCGAGTGTGTTCAGCGTCGCCGGGGTATGGTCCCTCGCGGTCTGGGGGGACGTGATCCGGGAACTTGCCGCGGGGCGGACGATCGTCAACCGCGATTACCAAACCGACCCACGCACGGCGAAGGATTGGGAGGCGATCTACAAGGAAACCGACATTCGCGCCAACGTGACGGTGCCGCTTCACCGGAACGGTGCCTGGGTAGGCGTGTTCTCGGCGCAAATGTCGGGCGAACCACGCGACTGGACCACGGAAGAGGTTGCATTGCTGGAGTCGGTCGCCCAGCGCATGTGGCTGACGCTGGAGAACGCCCGGTTCCGACAGCGGAGGCAGCGATGGCGGTTCGTCAGGTTGTGGCGGGGGCGGTTGCGGGGGCGGTGATTAGCCCGAAAAAAGT
>JACMIS010000397.1 GCA_014381035.1 Armatimonadota bacterium | reverse complement strand
TCGGCGTCGAATATCACCATCGGCAAGGCGGAATGGCGCAAAACGCTGTGTGCCGGGCACTCCGGGCGATGCGTCGCCGCATACCTGTACTCGGCGGCGGGCGCGGGCGAGTCCACCACCGATCTCGCCTGGGACGGGCACGCGCTGATCTACGAGAATGGCGACCTGCTCGCAGAATCCGAACGGTTCGCGGACGGCGAACGGCTGATCGTATCCGACATCGATCTGGAGCGGCTGGCGAACGAGCGGACGCGCCTGTCATCGTTCACCGACTCCGCGCACGACTTTGGCGAGCGCAAAGTCCGCCGCATCGCCATAAATCTGGACCTCCCCGACACCCAAAACATCCCGCTCCAACGCCGCGTCGAGCGGTTCCCGTTCGTGCCGACGAACACCGCCGTGCGCGACGAGCGGTGCTACGAGGCGTACAACATTCAGGTCGCCGGGCTGACCAAGCGACTACAAAGTTCGCGCATACAGAAGATCGTGATCGGGGTTTCCGGCGGACTCGATTCCACGCACGCGCTGATCGTCGCCGCGAAAACGATGGACAAGTTGGGACTGCCCCGCGAAAATATCCTCGCCTATACGATGCCGGGGTTCGCGACCACGGAAAAAACGAAAAACAACGCGCACGATCTGATGAACGCCTTGGGTGTTACGGCGAAGGAGATTGACATTCGTCCGTCATGTCTGCAAATGCTCAAAGATCTGGACCACCCGTTTCACGGTGGCGAGCCGGTCTATGATATTACGTTTGAGAACGTGCAAGCCGGGGAGCGGACGTCGCACCTGTTTCGCCTCGCCAACTTCAACAACGGATTAGTACTCGGTACCGGCGACCTGTCCGAACTCGCGCTCGGTTGGTGTACCTACGGCGTCGGCGACCACATGAGCCATTACAACGTCAACGCGTCGGTCCCGAAAACCCTGATCCAGTATCTGATCCGCTGGGTGATCGGCAGCAACCAGTTCGGCGACGCGGCGTCGGCGACGCTTCTGTCCATCGTGGAGACCGAGATCTCCCCCGAACTCGTCCCGCACAGCGAAACCGAGACCGACCGCACCGAACCGGCGCAAAGCACGGAAGCCAAGATCGGACCGTACCCGCTCCAGGATTTCCACCTGTACTACACCACGCGGTTCGGGTTCCGCCCGAGCAAGGTCGCGTTCCTGTGCTGGTCAGCGTGGCACGACGCATCGGACGGCGCGTTCCCCGACGGCTACCCCGAGGCGAAGCGCGTTTCCTACGATTTACCGACCGTGAAGCGGTGGCTCCGCGAGTTTCTGTGGCGGTTCTTCCAGACCAGCCAGTTCAAACGCTCCTGCGTCCCAAACTCCCCCAAAGTCGGCAGCGGCGGTTCGCTCTCCCCGCGCGGCGACTGGCGGGCACCCAGCGACGGCGAATCCGCCCCCTGGATCGCGGAACTGGTGGCAACCGTGCCGGAATAATTTTCTCGGATAGTTGGGAAGCGAGCAGGAATACTGTGTGTCGGAAGGGAAATATTTCGACAATATAGCTTCCCGTCCCTGCTTTTCGGACATATTCTGTGTTTTCTTGGTCAGCGGACAGGAGATTCGTGATTTGAGAGGATACCGACGCAGATTATGTCAAACAACACATCAGGCACTTCTTTTACTGTCAACTCTTCGATCCCCAAACCGGCAGTGTCCGCCGGTGATTACAAACTGGACGAAGCCATTGATTTGCTCCGGGATCAGTGGCGCAACGGCAAACAGATCGTGGTACTGGTGGGTGCCGGCATCTCCGCGCAATCCGGTTTCCCGTCGCTCGGTCCGCTGGGCATCCACCTACTGACACTATACTCCCTCCTGGATCAGAAGATTGTTTTCCCGCTCGAGACAGGGAAAAAGGGATCCTTCCCGAAAGCGGATGCTTTTTCTCTGGAGCAGATGGGATGGTCGTCGCCCTGTCTGTTCCCGGAGCTATTCGGAACCGACCCGAAAAAGATGATAATCGGGGCATTAAAGAAACGTTTCGCCTACAACGATACGGTCTCGTCCGTGTATCCCGCTAAAGAATATAATTTTGACAACCACACATTGACGGAACTAACCGAATTCGCCGACAAGGTGCTGGGGTTATCCTGGTATACGCTCCTCGACTCGCTTGCGGAAAGCAACCCGCAGATGATTGACGACCTGTTTGATTCGATTGGGACCCGCGTCGTCCCTGGAGCGGCGCACAATCTGCTCTCCCAATTCGTCTCGTGGATGAACGTTCGCCTGGTGCTCACCACCAACTTCGATTCGCTGATCGAAAAAAGCCTCGCGGCGGAGGATCTGAACCCGTATGTTCTGGATGTACATATCAACGCGCCGCCCCCCGCTCCCGATCTGGTGAAAAAGCACCTCTCGGTAATCAAACTCCACGGTAGCCACTATGGAATCCGCGCTGACCGAACGATAGACGCGCCGCTTGATACGGGACACAGGGACACCATGGTCAATTATTTCGATGACGACGCCGTTATCGTGGTGATGGACTATGGGGGAGGGGACCGTCGCATCATGGACATGATCAGGAAGTTGATGCAAGATGAGCCCAAACGAAAGATCGTGCGGGTAGATGCCCTTGCCACTATGGAAAAGAAACCATTCTTTAAGTTAGCGGATGATTACAATCCGAAGGCGGGAAGCGCGGACCCCACACGGGTGTATAATCTCTTCTATCCGCATAGCCGCTTTTTCCTATTGGACGTCCTGCAGAAATGTTCCGGAAAGCTACCCAACACGCAATCCGGCTATCCTACCGTTCTACAAACGCCAGTTCCGCACAAAACCGAGGATATGTTCGGTCGGGTTCCTCGCTATGAAGGTCCGGAGAAGACGATGGAGGAACGTTACCATCAGGATACATCCGCCGCGATTACGGAAATTTTTAACGGGAAGCATACAGGAAAAGAGGTTTGTCGGTTCGCCGTTGTCACCGGGAAGAAAGGGAATGGCGTCAGTCAGGTTTTGTCCCAGATCGCCGAGCGACTATATCTCTCCCACCAACTACTCTGGTGCGACCTGGATGAAGCCGTTTCGGTGGGGACTCTTGTCGCTTGGATATACCGATTTATTTTAAGCCGGCAGCCGGAGTTACCGAACGTACCGATGCCGCTGGAACTCCCCCAGTTCGAAGTAATGGCGGATGCTGAAAACGAACTGCGCCACGAATCGCTGGCACGTACCGCAAGCGCACTCTGGAACCGGATGAAACGGGACCGCTATTTCGTCGTTCTGGATTCCATTTCCTATGCGATTCGGGATCTCTGTTGCGAAAAAACAGCGATTGACAACCAGCTTATCGTTGATCCCCGGTTGTTACGTGAAGCAAAACGACTCGTTCTTTTCATAGCAATGCTGGCATGGTGTGCCAGCCGGGATAAGCAAGACTCGTATTGTGTTTTAACTATCGGGACACACATACTCGAGAGCGCGGAGTCTGCTTTCGTGGACG
>JACMIS010000009.1 GCA_014381035.1 Armatimonadota bacterium | reverse complement strand
TCGATGCCACTTGAAACCGGTTGGCGACATCAGACTGCCACGCCAACGCCCGCCCGCCCAATGCCTCAATCTGTTCCGCCACCGTGTCGGCACGATCCGGATTCAAGGCGTCGGCGATCACGGCTGCGAATACATGACCGGCGGAACCGTGGTCGTGCTCGGCGAAACCGGGCGCAACTTCGCGGCGGGCATGTCGGGCGGCGCGGCGTTCATCTACGACACGGACGGATTGTTCGCGAAGCGCATCAACAAGGACAAAAACCTGCTCCGCGAATCGGTCACGGACGCGGCGGACATCGACCGGCTCAAATCGCTGATCGAAAAGCACCGCGACCAAACCGGCTCCGCAAGAGCGCACGATATTCTGGAAAACTGGAATGACTCCTTACCGCGTTTCGTAAAAGTGATCTCCGAGGAGTACAAAAACCTTCTATCTAAGCGACTCGCCACCCCACTCCCGATGACGAACGGGAACGGGAATGGAAGCGGCGCGAACGGTAACACGGAAATGCTCCCGCCAGGAAACCCGGCTCCGGCGTACACGTCGCCTGCGGGAAAGGCGTAGTGACGTGCGTTGCTACACGAAGCCATTCTCGTGGGAATTGGTTAGGGATGAAATCCGGTGGGATTACGGCAATTTGCCGTTCGATAGCAAGAACCCACCGCCCGTTCTATATTTCGTCCATGTCTGCGGGTTTCGATTCGTGTTCTCATCGCTAATACAAATCGCAGAATATCAGGCGTTTTTCGACCAAAAAATGAAACCAGGTTTCCGGGTGTCAGGCGTTGGTGCAGATAGTGGATACTATTGCGGAGATCATGGGGAAGCACAGTCGCCATTCGCTCGCCTACCGGTTCGCGTGTGGGGAAAAGCGAAGAGGGTCAAGGTCGTTGCCGCTCTGGAACGAGCAATACGCGAGTTCGCAAGAGGATGACAAGTAAATATGATAACTTTAGTTTGTGGGAACCCCGGTCGGTACGTATCCAAGTAGGATTACGAATCGATTTCAAAGTCGTGGTGCGGATGAATTAGCGAGTATGCGCTGCTATAAAAAGCCGTTCTCGTGGGAGTTAGTTGACGACGAATGGTTACCGGTATGGGGTGACGGTATCTATCAGAATTCACCCGCCAGCGATCTGCCAGAATGGTTGTATTTCGTCCATGTTTGCGGGTTTCGGTTCGTGTTCACGTCGTTCGAGCAGATTGCTGAGTACAAGGTGTTTTATAGCCAGCCGTTGAAGCCGAGTTTTCGGTATGTGAATACGAAACAGGGCGAGCACAGCCCGTGGCAGAGCGACGCGAAACGCGCACAGTTCCACAAATTGCCGCTGTACTTATGGCAGAAAGCAAAGCGGGTAAAGGTCGTCGCTGCACTGGAACGGGCAATACGCGAGTTCGCACAGGAGCAGTAAACATGGCACACGGCGTCACGGTCGTCAGCAAGCCGAAAGATTGCGAGTGAGGCCGCGGCGGCATTCGCCGACCCGGACGGCAACCGGGTGGGACTGACGCAAGGGGGGACACGCACCGCGCTGACACATAGCGGAATGGGGGGGCGAGGTATGAGCGGGGCGGTGGCAGAAGAAGTTGGTGCGAAGGAATCCGCGCCAGAAGACCGACGGGACGAATTCCCCCCGTCAGTTTCGGCACTCCGGCAGGGCTGGGACGAAGTCGGGGCGGGCGTCTTCAACGTAGTCTCGTTCGCGCAGACGTGGCGGGCGATCAGCGAAAGACCGGAGCGGACCGTGGAACCGCACGACGGCGCGCTCCGGGTGTCCCCGCTGACGTTCGCGGTGCAGGGGGCACTCCTGCTGTACCTGATCTCGTCGAGCGTCGGCGGTTTCGCCGACGCGTTTCTGGACATCGGTTTCGGCGACCGTCCGATATATGCGCGGAGGATGTCCGAACTGGACGCGGCACTCGCGGCGGCGGGAACGCCCGAAGCGCGAGCCAGGGCGCGACGGGCACTCCGCGATTACCGCGGGGAAGTCAAGGGCGCGGAGATAGCGGAAAGTGCGGCGAAAGCCGCGACCGCCCCGGCATATCTCGCGGGGGCGTGCGTGTTCGAGTGGTTTCTGCGGCGGCTACGCGCGCGTGGCGCACGCCTACGGCGCGTTCCTGTACGAAATAACGCGGCGCGGCTTCCTGCCGTCCGCACTGTTATTGGGGGCAGCCTCACTTCTGATGATCTGGGGGAAGATAGCACTGGCGGGTGAAACAGCAGCAGTGGCGAGCCAGGGCGGGTCGGGGAGTGCGACGATTGTCGCCCTGATCGGCTATGTCGTCGGGATCGTCTGGCTCCTCCTGTCATATGTCGGGATGGGGCGTTCGCTGTGCCGCCTGTTCGGGCTGCCGTCTCACTCCCGGCAACGACCGCTGACGCGCGAGGAGAGCGCGGCGCGGCACCGCGTCGTGAACGGCTTCGTGCTCGGTCTCGCGGTGATGGCGGCACTGACCTACGCCGCGGCGTTCGGGACGAGTTGGGTCTATATTTTGTTGCGCCACCTGTTCGGGGGCGGCGCGGGCTGACAGTTTAGGAAGCGAAAACAAAGAAAACTATGGGCGATAGCAAAGCATTTATTACCGTCGGGCGCGAGATGCCCAAGAAGCGACCGGTCGGCGAGCGCATCGGCGACTTCAAGGAAGTCTACCTGCCGATGGCACCGGAGAAACTCAAGGCGCAGGCGTCGCGGTGCATGGACTGCGGGATTCCGTTCTGCCACGGCGGGTGCCCGCTCGGCAACCTGATCCCCGATTGGAACGATCTGGTCTACCGGGGGAAATGGAAGACCGCACTCGCCGCACTCCATGCGACCAACAACTTCCCGGAGTTCACCGGCAAACTCTGCCCCGCGCCCTGCGAGGAAGCCTGTGTGCTGAACATCAACGATGACCCCGTGACGATCAAGCAGATCGAAATGACGATCATTGATCGGGGCTTCGACGAGGGCTGGGTCAGTGCCGAAGCTCCGAGCAAGCGTACCGGGAAAACCGTCGCCATCATCGGGTCGGGTCCGGCGGGACTGGCGGCGGCGCAACAACTCAACCGCGCCGGGCACTACGTCACCGTATTCGAGCGTGACGACAAGATCGGGGGGTTGCTCCGCTACGGCATCCCCGATTTCAAAATGGACAAGGAAAAGTATCTGGATCGCCGGATCGGTCTGCTTCAGGAAGAAGGCATCCGGTTTCGCACCGGGGTTCATGTCGGCAATGATATAACCGCCGAGGAGTTGCGGAAATCGTTCGACGCCGTGATTTTGTGCGTCGGGGCACTCAAGCCACGCGATATGACCGGGGTCGCCGGGCGCGAACTATCCGGCGTGCATTTCGCGATGGATTATTTGACACAGGCGAACCGGCGTATCGCGGGCGAGGACACACAGGCGTGGCAGACACCAGTGATCGACGCCAGAGGCAAGCACGTCATCATTATCGGCGGCGGCGACACCGGTGCGGACTGCTACGGCACCGCGATTCGGCAGGGCGCGGCATCTGTCACCCAGTTCCAGATTCATCCGGAACCACCGAAGGATAAACCGGAACTCAATCCGTGGTGGCCCGAACCGGCGATGGTGCTCAAAACCGGACCCGCGCATGAGGATGGCGGGGCACGCGAATGGGGCGTTCACACGGACCGATTCACCGGCGAGAATGGCGTGGT
>JACMIS010000396.1 GCA_014381035.1 Armatimonadota bacterium | reverse complement strand
TGATCACCCGACAACCCAACGCCTATGGACGATTATTACCGCGTCCCCCTTTCTACCGGTGAAGCGACCGCCGCAATCGCCGCGCTACGCGTCGTGTGCGCCTTGTTGCAGCGCGAAGGGATCGCGTCCGACATCGCGCCCGAGGTGCTGGAATCCGCCGCCGCCCGTATCGAGGCGGAGATACCGGAGTTTTTAGGCACCTCCGCCGAAAAGTTACGCACTCTTTTGGCGGAAACGCTCTCCCCAGCCAACTTTGACCTGCCCGAACCCGACGAATCGAGTAGACCCGATGTGCCTCCGTTCGGGATCGGGCGGACGCGCCGGATTCTGGAGCAGGCGCGGCGTTCCACCGGAATCGCGGAAATCGAATATTATGTCGCCAGTCGGAACCAATGGTCCACGAGAAGCGTTCAAATAAGCGACGTTTACGAGGGAGAGAATGGTTGGTATTTAGAGGGTGAATGCCTGTTACGGCGAGATCACCGTATGTTTCATTTAGAAAACATACGGGCTGTACGGGTTGTTCCGGAGAAGGTGTCGGCAGACGATGACTTGCCAGACCCGTTCAATGACGAAGGGAACGCCTGATTCACAGGCACAAGAGCGTATGATAAATATTGTTAGCGCGGCTTTCGCCGCTCGGACTACGGAAGTACTGACTCCGGTCGCCCCGGATACGCGCACTGTCGCGCCACTTTTGGAAGCGGATTTTTTACGCAAATTGGAACGGCTCTCGGTCAATGTGGACCGCGCTCCCACCGCACGCATGCAAGGGGAACGGCGGAGCAACCGGCGCGGGGCGTCGCTGGAGTTTGCCGATTACCGCGAATATGCGGCGGGCGATGACCTTCGCTACGTGGACTGGAAAGCCTACGCCCGTCTGGAGCGGCTTTTCGTCAAACTGTTTATCGCCGAAGAAGACCTCGGCATTCATCTGCTTCTGGATTCGTCGGAAAGCATGAACTACGCCGGACCGAGTGGAAGCGAGCCGCTGCACACGAACAAGTTTCACTTCGCCCGCAAAGCGGTTGCCGCCCTCGGCTATGTCGGGTTGCTCCGCTATGACCGCGTAGGGATTTCCAGCTTCGCGCAGGGCGGGATGATGGACCGGGCAAAAATGTCGCGACGTACCCCGACACTGCGCGGTCGCCGCGCCGTGCCGGAGTTGTTCGGTCATCTACAATCCATCCAACCGGGCGGACGCACCGATTTTTCCACGGCGTTGCAGGATTACGCACGGCGTGCGCAGACACCGGGCGTTTGCGTCGTTGTGTCCGATTTCATGGACCCCAACTGGGAAAAAGGGATCAAGGCACTGTTAGCACGTCGTTTTCAGGTCGTTCTGTTACACGTGCTCTCACCCGAGGAAACCAACCCGACGCTTTCCGGCGACTTGCGCCTTGTGGACAGCGAGACGGGGGACGTACGCGAGGTCTCGGTCACGCCGGAACTACTCAAGCGTTACAAGGTCGCTCTGGATAGTTTTTGCACGCGGATGGAAACTGTCGCGACGAAGTACGGGATGGAGTACCTGCGCACCAGCACCGACGCGCCGGTCGAGGAACTGCTTCTGTCCACTCTGCGCAAGGCGGGATTACTGCGGTAGGGTGACGGGGGTCTAAACCCCCGAGTATACTCACGGTAGTGCCGGCGCGTATAACCCCAAATGATTCGCGATGTATCGCTCTTTGCCGGGGAAATTCTGGTCAATCGGACGGTTCAGGACGCGGGAGCCGTTCTGGTCTTCCGCAACCACGAGCGCGGTCGAACCGCCGCCGTCCAGGTTGATCGCGTCGCGCACGCCGAGGGAGCGAAACAACTCTGCCAATTCGTGGATCGTCATCCCATCGCTGTACCCCGGCTGACGACCGTCCACACAAACGAGGTATAGCGTGTTTCCATCGGGAGAAAAGCCGACCGCTGTGCGCGGGTTGGCGACCGTTTTGTCGTAGACTGTGCGTGCCTGCGAAACCCCGTTGCGTAAAAGCGCGTGTCCCCCGACCGCGTTCCATGGCTTTTCACCTTTCGGCAACGTAAGCGAGGGGCGATTTTCTTTCGACAGATACAGTGTTTCCGACCGTTTGTGATCGCGGGTCGCGTACCGAACGCCGTCGCTGACGGCGTCGCCTTCCACGGTGACGGGGTCGCGGCGGTGCGGGTAATAGTCAAACCTGGTGTTGGATTTCCACGGATAATAAAAATCCGCGTTGATCGCCGCTTGCAGATTCCGCTCGCGCACAAATTCGGAGGTGGTTCGGGCGAGAAGCGGTTTGTCGGAACCGGGCTTGTCGGGTGGCGTGACCAGAAACCGTAACCCCGGCGTGCGGGTGTCGATTACGAGCAGATGAAACGTCACCGGGCGCGGCTTGCGCCAAACGCGCCGCTCGTAAGCCACGCCCTGATACAACGGTCGCGCGGTCGCCGCTGGCTGGGTGAAGTAAACCTGCCATAAAACTACGGCCGTCACCGCAAGAAGCGAAAGCACGACGAACCAGAATCGTTTTCGCCGTGTTTTATCTGCCGTCGACACTATTCGGCGGATGGACTTTCCAGTGCGACCGGGTCGTCGTCATCTTCCGGTCCTTCGAATGGGTTGCGGGCACGTACGGACGAGGTGCGTCGTTGCTGGACTGCGCGAATATGGCAGTAGGCGACCGAGTCTTTCGGAACGACGATCATTTCGGCGTCGTGCGGGCAAAGGATCGCGCCCGCGCTCTCGAATTTGGCGGCGGCAAGTTCCCCGGCGTGGGTGATGGAATCGGCTTCCATGTTTTCTTGCGGTTTCTGGTCGGAGCCTTTGAGGTGGTAAACAAGTGCGAATGTCGGCATTGGCGTTGTCCTCTACAAAAAAAGTTGGCGGCGAACCGCTCGCGTGTCTATTCACTTTTCTTTGTTGTGCTTCCTTCTTTCCTCTTTGTCCTTCGCGGACGGCGCCAACGCATCGTTGGATCGTTTTCACCTGCGGTGCTGGATTCCAGTTTTGCGTTCCGGGTTAGCCCTTGCTGTTTTCC
>JACMIS010000395.1 GCA_014381035.1 Armatimonadota bacterium | reverse complement strand
TCGAACGGGTCGATGGCGAACGCCGACATCCACCAGCCGAGTTTCGCCTCGTCTCCGCCGAACTTCAGGAACGGCGTGTCGGAAACGTCGCGCGTGCTTTTGCCGACGATGTCGGACCAGGTCTGTCCGCCGTCGGTGGAATACCAGACGGTGTCTACCGGTCCCCAACGGTTCATCGTAGTGACGCCGAGCGTACCGGGCTTCTGGCGGTCGAGACTGATGCCCATGTATCCGCCACGCGGGCGGTCCGGTCGTTTGTCGGGCGTGATGTCGGTCCACGCGCCGCTTCGGGTGTCGAGTTTCATCACCGCGCCATCCGTGACGCCGTTGGGACCGATGCCGTTGCCGTAGGTGATGTACAGGATCCCTCTGTCGTCGATTTCGGCTTTGGCGGGCAGAAACTCGTCTTTCGGTTCGCCGGATACCGGTTTCCAGGTCGCGCCCGCGTCGTCGCTACGGAAAAGGTGTTGCGCCCCTGGGTCGGCGGACGCGACGAAAATCGTCTTCGTCGCGGTGCCACGTTTGCCGGTTGTCGCGTCGAAGACGACGAACGACAGACCGCCGTTGGAGGGACCCCGCGCCGGGACGCCGCGACCGGCGAGCGGGAAACTCGCCACTTTCTGCCAGGTCTCGCCCGAGTCGGTGCTACGCATCAAGCCGTCGTGGCGCGAGCCGAAATACAGGATGCGGGTGTCGTTGGGATCGACCGCCAGTCGCTCGCCCAGACCGCGCCCGTCGTCGTTGCCGCCCATGCGGAACGGGACCGGGAACGCCTTCCATGTTTTTCCCTTGTCGCGTGAGCGTAGTATCGCCGCCGGATCATTACGATACATCCCCGCCGCAATGTAAACGACGTTGGGGTCAACGGGGTCGGGCGCGATACTTTCTGTCCCGAAATAACTGGATTCGCGGAACTCATCGTGCATCGGTGTCCAGGTTTTCGCCTGATTGTCCCAGCGGTACGCCCCGCCCATGTCCGAGCGGAGATACGCCAAGCCACGTTCGACGCGACTGAAGACGATTCCCGGAATGAAGCCCCCAGCACCGACCTTGACGTTTTTCCAGACATACGGGGCGGGCGTTTGCGCCTTCGCCCCGCAAGCGACCCCGCACGCCGCCAGCAACCCCAGCAAGACGGGCACGGACCATTTCGATCTTCGCAACCACATTGTCGTTTATCCTTTACCGGATTACCATATCAACCAACGTTGGTTCTTGCAACTCATATCTTCGTGGTTATAAAAATTTGGCGTCAAAAGTCGCATCAACTTATACGAAAGGGAGTGCGTGGTGCTTTCTGCATTGCGCAAAAACAGGAGGGTTCATTCCCCTCGAAACGAACGCGCTCCTATGACCAGCACATGACTTCTTTAATAAGCATCAGGTCTTTCCCTGCTTGACCTTTACCATGGTTACCTTGACCGGCTTTATCGTTGACTTACCCTGGAGAAAACCGTGAGTAACAAGGAACCGATCCGCCAGAATCAGTGTGGCGTCGCGCCACGGGGCATCGTTAAAAAAACCGTGTGACTGTCCGGCTGCGGTCCAGCAATCGGCTTTATTCCCCAGAGCGACCGATTTATTCAGGAATTGTTGCCCACCCTTCAATGCCGGGTCGTCGGTGCCGTAGAACAGGATTGTTGGCGGCGCACCCTTTCGCACGTATGGGATCGGTTCGAGGATATCCTGCATCTGGGCGAGTCTAACCGGGTCTTTGAGCGCAGGGACCTCTTTCAGCGCGGCGAGATGTTTGGGTTGCAATACGAGCACCGGGTTGAACAGCAGAAGTGCCGCCGGGCGACACGATACCTTTATGTCGTCCCCCGGTTCGTCATAATCGGGACTGAACGCGGCATTGGTGGCGATGGTTCCGCCGGCGGACCCGCCTCCCACGATGATCCGTCTGGCGTCTACACCGAGGGTCGCCGCGTGCCGCTTCAGAAAGCGGATCGCCTCGCGTCCGTCGGCGATGCTTTTATGGGGGAGTGTCCCATAGGCTTCCTGCGTGCGGTAGTCCGCTGTGGCAGTCACCAGCCCTCGCGAAGCGAAGTACCGCGCCTGGTAGGCAAGCTGCCCCCGTGTGCCCGTTTCAAACCCGCCCCCGTGGAAGAATAGTATCGCCGGTCGTTTATCAGTCATTCTCCACCCAGATGGGAAGAAAACCTCCATTACCAGCCCCGTTTTCCCGGTCTTACGGTAGACGAGTGGCTTGCCCGGAACGTCCGGTGCCGAGCACGCGGAAACCGACATCAGAACAGTCAGTAACAACGTTAACACAGCGGTGTGAGCGAAACCCCTACCGCAATTCCAGAGCAAGAGGAGGCAATTTTGTATCATAAAGTTTTCCCGTGTGTTATTGGACGATTGAAATCATCCGGAGCCTGCCGAACTGAAAGGGGCGCGGCAAACGACCACCGATCCGGCTTGTTCCTGTTAACGTTCCGACAACGGGATTTGTTCATAACGACAGCGAGCCACCATAGGAACAGAAAAGACGAAGAAATCGGTGTGTCTTCCCGGGCGGGACGAATGCCGCGCTTTCCGGTATCATAGGGCACACCGATGAGTCGCCCGTCGTGACGAAATACGGATGCGCTCATTCAGCCATTGCAATGATACAAAACTCTAACCCCACTACTTCTATAGGCATCTATTTTGAACACCCCGACTGGTACCGCCCCCTCTTCGCCGAACTTGAGCGGCGAGGCATTCCGTACGTAAAGATCGGTATCGGCGAGCATTTTTACGACGTTTCGGAAGGGCACCCGCCGTACTCGCTGGTGTTTAACCGCATGAGTCCGTCAGCGTATCTGCGCGGCGGGGAGTCGGCGACGTTTTACACGCAGGGCTACGTGGAGCATCTGGAACGACTCGGCGTGCGCGTCATCAACGGTTCGACCATCTATGGCTACGAGATCAACAAGGCGCGGCAGTTGTCGCTTCTGCGTTCGCTCGGACTGGGTTTTCCGAAGGCGCGGGTGATTCATAATCCCGCGCACGCACCGCTCGCCGCCGAGGGGTTGCGGTTCCCGGTCGTGGTCAAGGCGAACATCGGCGGGAGCGGCGCGGGCATCGTGCGCTACGACACGCCCGCCG